>JBIHZT010000075.1:0-10230 GCA_044240265.1 Luteolibacter sp.
CGACTTCTTCAAGGCCGCCCGCCAGTCCCTGATCCATCGGGGAGACGCTGCCACCGGCTGGAGCATGGGATGGAAAATCAACCTCTGGGCCCGCTTCCTCGACGGTGACCACGCCTACCTCATCCTTCGCAACCTGCTCCAACCGGTGGGTGGCAAGGAAAGCTTCCACAGCGGCGGCGGCATGTATCCGAACCTTTTCGATGCCCACCCGCCCTTCCAGATCGACGGGAACTTCGGCGCCGCTTCCGGCATCGCGGAGATGCTCCTGCAATCCCACCTCCGCGATGAAAACGGCCACTTCATCCTGCAAATCCTGCCCGCCCTCCCCTCCAACTGGCCCACCGGCAGCATCAAAGGCCTCCGCGCCCGCGGCGGATTGGAAGTCGATCTCGCCTGGAAGGATGGCAAACCCACCACCGTCACCCTTCGCAGCGCCAAAGGCGGCACTGCCGTTCTCAGTCACGGCTCGAGCAACCGCAAGATCACTCTCGCACCGGGCACAAGCCAGCAGGTCGGCGATTGGAAACCCTGAGATTTCCGGCCCGATCAATAGGGGGGGCGAACCCGCCATAGTGGCCTATGCGACCCCGCAGGCCGCTCTTGGCGATCTGCGGGCAGCGCAAAATCTATGAAAAAATGCGCAAAGTCGTCTGGAGCTAAGACCGGATCGCGCCGATGATTGTATAAAATCCCGAAATTGCGTTTTCCCTCCCGCTGCATGAACCCATCGCGGGGGCAATGGTAATTCGATCTTCGGATTTTTCATCTCCGTGCGCTTGAAGTTCCGTTCCATGAAAAACCCTCTCACGCCTCGAAAACGGCGGTTTCCAGGCATCGTCCTCGCGACCTTCGCCGCCCTAGTGCACGGCACACCCGTACATGCCGCGCCGCCCTCCGGTGCCGGTTGGGATCTTGCGTGGAACGACGAGTTCGACGGCACGTCCATGGACACCTCCAAGTGGAACCACTGGCTCGCCGGTCCCCGCCGCGATGCGGTGAACTCACCCAGCGCGGTCTCCGTGGGCGATGGCAAGCTGACCATTTCCACCTACACCCTCGGAGGCATCCACTACACGGGGATGATCGCCACCCACAACACCTACCTCTACACCTACGGCTACCTCGAGGCCCGCATCAACTATGACAGCAACCCCGGCATGTGGTCCGCCTTCTGGATGCAGTCACCCACCATGGGAAACCCCATCGGCTCGCCCAACACCGCCGGCACCGAGATCGACATCTGCGAGCACCGCAAGGTGGACGGCAGCGGCGTGAACCGCGACGGCAACATCGGCGGCGTGATCCACTGGGACGGCTACGGCACAGCCCATCGCAGCCACGGCTATGACTCGGGAAACCTCGGGCTCGGCACCGGCTACCACGTCTACGGCATGGAGTGGACGCCCACCCAACAGAAATTCTACATCAACGGCATCCTGCGCTGGACGATCAACAACAACGCCACCAATTCCCCGGTGTCCCAGCGCAGCGAGTTCATCATCCTCAGCAGCGAGGTGGAGGACGGCGGCTGGTCCAGCACGGTTCCCGTCGGCGGCTACGGTTCGCTCGCCACCACCACCACGAAAATGGAGGTCGATTACGTCCGCGTTTATCGCCGCGCGGAAACTGTCGTAAACGGTGATTTAGAGGGGAAAATCGGTCCCTTCAGCGCCGCCAACCAAGCCACCTGGTCCGCCACCGGCGGCAACATCAATCCCGCCGCCGCGAAACTCGCGCCCACCACCTCCGCCGGAGCCACCGTCTCCCAAACCGTCCGCGGCCTGCTGCCGGAAACCGGCTACACCGTCAGCGCCTGGGGTAATGCCGGCACCACCTCTCCCTCGCTCGCGATCGGGGCGAACAACCATGGAAACGCACAGGTTTCCCAAACCTTAAACGCCTCGTCCTACACCAAGGCCGCCGTCCCCTTCACCACCGGCACCACCAATCGCACCGCCTCGGTCTTCGCCAAATCCAACAACTCCGGCTCGCTCGCCTACGCCGATGATTTCCTCCTCCGCCGCCACGCGACCGTCAACAACGGCCAACTCGAAAACGCCGAGTCGGATGCCTGGAACTCCACCTACGGCGGGGCCATTGTCTCCGGCGACTCTACCTACGATGGCGAATCTGCCTGGAAAATCCCCGCCAGCGGCTCCAGCGCGGGCGTCGAACAGGAAATCGTCGGCCTCTCTCCTAGCACCCCCTATCGCCTTAGCGCCTGGACCACCAACGGCAATGCCGGCCTCACCTTCGGCGTCAAAAACCACGGAGCCAGCCAGGTCACCAGCACGGTTTCATCCAACACCTGGGCCCGCGCCACCGTAAATTTCACCACCGGCGCGGCCAACACCAGCGCCAGCATCTTCGCCTTCCGCACGAGCAGCGCACAGACGGCCTATGCCGATTCCTTCTTCCTCTATCAACCACTCGCCGCTCCGTGGGTCACCCAGGATGTTTCCGGTTTCGGACTCTCCGGCATCGCCGGCCGCCTCGGCGGAAAATTCGTCCTCCAGGGCGGCGGCAACAACATCGGCGGCAGCGCCGATCAAATCCATTTCCTCAACCAACCCATCACCGGAGACGCCACCATCACCGCCCGCATTCTCGGAGTGGACACCGCCGCCTACTACGCGAAAGCGGGCGTCATGATCCGCGAGTCCACGGCCGTCGGTGCCCGCAGCGCCTCGATTGCCTGGGGTCCGGTCAATCAACTCGCCGATTTCAACTACCGCACCGCCACAAACGGCAGCGCCGCCAGTTCCCTCACCTCCCGCGACATCATCGCACCACCCTGGCTCCGCCTCACCCGCCGCGGCAACACCTTCACAGCCTACCGCTCGCCCGACGGCCAGGCCTGGACGCGCGTCGGCACGCCACAAACGATCGCCATGTCCGCCAGCGCCCTCATCGGCATCCCGGCCTGCTCCGGCGACACCACCCGTCTGGCCGAGGCCGCGCTCGATAACGTCACCGTTACCGCGGTGGTGCCCGATGTCGTCATCACCTCGCCCGCCGACGGCACCACGATTACCGGCAACGGTCAAAGCCTCCATCTAACAGCCACGGTCACGGACTCCGGCACACCCGTCCTTGTCTGGAGCAAAGTCAGCGGCCCCGGCACCGTCACTTTTGCAAATCCGTCTCTGGCAGACACCAGCACCACTTTTTCAGCGCCCGGCACTTACGTCCTTCGCTGCTCCGCCACCACCGCCGCCGGCACCGGCAGCGATGACCATACGGTCAACGTCGCCGCCGCACCCGCCGCCGATCCCTCGCTCGTTCTCAGCCTGAAACTCGACGAATCCACCGGCACCACCGCCACCGACAGCTCCGGGAAAGCGAACCACGCCACCGCCACCGGCGCGCTCGCCTGGCAACCGGATGGCGGCGCACTCACCGGAGCCGCCTCATTCAACGGCTTGGATTCCTACCTCACCGTCCCCGATAACTCATTGTTAGACAACGCCGCCGCCTTCACCCTCTCCTATTGGTTCTACGCAAACAACCTTGGCAACAACACCGGACTCGTCGCCAAACGCGTCGGCCCGAGCGACAACAACTCCTACGGCATCTTCCTCGGACTCGACGGCAAATTATCCGTCGATGTGAACTCATCCAACAACCGCTTCACCAGCAACACCACCTTCAATAGCGGCGCCTGGTATCACATCGCCCTAGTCTTCAACGGCAGCCTCGCCGAAGCCGAACGCGCCAAACTCTACGTCAATGGCGTGCTCGACACCACCGCCCCGGAAACCAGCACTTCCGTTCCGAATTACGCCTCGTCCCTTTACACCGGCATACTTGGCCCGGGAGGCAACGTGTTCGACGGACGGATTGACGAAGTCCGCTTCCACCGCCGCGCACTCACGGTCGCCGAAGTCGCCGCCATCAAGAACGAAACCGGCACCTTCGCCCCTAACGTCACCGCCGGCACTCCGCCCGCCGCCATTGTCAACACCACCGTGTCCCTGGCTGGAAACGTCACGGTCGAAGCCGGCCCCCAGCCCACCGCCGCTTGGAGCAAAATCAGCGGCCCCGGTAATGTGGTTTTCGGCAACGCCTCGCAGCCCGCCACCACCGTCACCTTCGATCAACCCGGCGACTACACGCTCCGCCTCACCGCCACCAACGCCAACGCACAGACCTTTTCGGAATTCACCGATACGGTCTTTCCCGCAGCTCTGCCACTCCCCGACTTGACCATCACCAACCCGCCCGCGCCGGTCTTCCTGCCCGATACCACCCACGCCCTCCGTCTGACCGCCACCCCCGACACCCACGGTGTCCCCGGCGTTCCTGTTTTCACATGGTCCCAAATCAGCGGACCCGGCACCGCCACCTTCGCTGATCCCGCCGCCGCGGACACCACCGCCACCTTCTCCGCCCCCGGCAATTACGTTCTCCGCTGCATCGTCACTAATGCCGGCGGCACCGCTACCGCCGATGTCAGCGTCGCCGTCGCCACGCCCGCATCAGCCATCTTCCGGCAAGGGGAAAACAGCTACAACCACGCCGCCACCTTCCTCCGCAGTGACACCACGACTTGGAACTCCGGGGCGCGCGATCAAGTGCTCGTCGGCAGAAATGACACCGCAGCCAAATTGTTCCGCAGCGTCTTTTCGATTCCGCTCACCGCCGTTCCCTCCAACGCCACATTGACAGGCATCACGCTGGATCTCTGGACCCACCCGATTGATGCCGGCACAGGCACGGTCTCCACTCTCGAACTTCGCGAACTCACCGCCACCCCCGCCGAGGGCACCGGCTCCGGCAGCACCGCCACCGATGGAGCTGGCACAGGAGCCACTTGGATCAACCGCACGCAAGGCACTGGCAATCCATGGACCACCCCCGGCGGTGATTTCAACGCCACCGTTCTCTCCTCCGTCCCCGGCTTCAGCGCAAACACCTCCTTGGGAGTTCAAAAAACCTTCGCCTCCTCCACCGCTTTCCTCGCCGCGGCACAATCCGCCGTCGCCAGCGCATCGCCACTCAATCTGATGCTGCTCTCGCCCTCCACCGAAAGCGGTTCCGCCGCCAGCTACACCCGCCTCGCCTCCGACGATCACGCCACCGTCACCCTGCGCCCGCGTCTCACCCTCACCTGGACCGTCAACCCCGCGCCGGTCATCAATCCCGGCCCCGCACCCGCCGCCATCACCGGCGAACCCGCCTCCCTAACCGCCACCGCCACTGGGGCCAACTCCACCACCTGGTCGCTCGTCTCTGGCCCTGGCAGCGCTGTTTTCGGAAACCCCGCCCAACCGGCCACCACCGTCACCTTCAGCCAGCCCGGCAGCTATCTGCTTCGCATCGCCGCCGCCAATGCGAACGGCGAGATTTCCCGCAACCTCGCCATCGAGGTCACCGATCCCCTGCCTACCCTCGATCCCGCCATCTTCGCCGATTGGCAATCAATCACCTGGCCTAACACCACCGACCCCGAAATCATCGGCCCCGACAAGGATCCCGATCACGACGGTCTCTCAAACCTCCTCGAATGGGCTCTTTTTCTCGACGCGACCACTTCCAGCGCTTTCCAACCTGTATTCGTCGCAGACCAAATCACGCTCAGCTACACCTACACCCGCCGCAAAACAGCACCCGGCGAGGCGTCCTATCAAGTCGAGTGGTCCGATACCCTCGGCAACGACTGGTCGATATCCGATGTGAGCACCACCGCTCCTGCTGGAATTGACAATACGACCGAATCGGTGACTTCAACGATTTCTATCGGATCCGCCGGCAATCGCTTCGTTCGACTCCGAATCTCCGCTCCTTAAAACCCATGTCCTCGCAAGAAAACGGCTCACTTCCTTTGGCCGCCATCCTCCTGGCTACCCTTGTCTCGCCGCTCCTCGCCCAGTCCACCTACGAACAGCGGCACGACGCCTACTTCGACGACGTTTCCGGTCGCAAAATCAACACCGGCCAGCGCGACGGCCCGCACCGCGCCGGGCGCACCGGCTTCTGGACCACCCAAGGCAAACTCCAACGCGGCAACGAGTCGTCCGGCGTCTGGTCGAACCTCAGCGCCACCATCACCGACGCCGACGGCTCGGCCGATGCCGGCGGCGCCAACGGCGGCTTCTCCGGTTGGCCCGGCATGGACACCTACCTGCGCTGGCAGCACCGCTTCCCACAGTGGATCAAGGACCAGTATTACACCGAATACACCACCATGCCGACCTACGGCAACGGCTCCACCCCGAACCAGCGCATCATGTGGGCCGCCGCCTGCAAGCTCGCCTGCGAAACCTGGGGAACCTCCACCGTCACCTCGGTTTCCAACGCCGCCAACAAATACAGCGACCCCACCGGCAAGGCCTACATGATGGCCATCTGCGACCGCACGGTGAAATACAACTTCGAGGAACGCTGGGCCAAACACTACCTGCAATACACCCTCGGCCCGCTCCGCTCGATCGCCGATCTCTCGACCGATCCGGAACTCGTCAACAAGGCCCGCATGACCTGGAACTGGGGCTGGATGGACATCGCGTCCTTCTCCTTCAAAGGCCGCTGGGCCATCCCCGCCGGCCGCGGCAGCATGACCCAGGACGGAAACTCCAGCGACATCTCCGAGTTCGGTTCCTGGCTCATGTTCGAAGGCTCGCCCCGCGCCAGCACCCTCGAAATGGACCAGGTGCTGCCATACACGCAGCCAAAAGTCGGCCAGGCGAACTTCGTCACCCAAGCGCCGATCCTGCCGGAAATGTTAGAAGCGGCCACCGATCGCTCGAAGCCCTTCACCCGTCGCGGCATGGCCCGCGTCCACGAAACCCAGTTCGCCACCAGCCACATCACCAAGGACTGGACGCTCTACAGCCAGCTCGAAGCCGACACCACGCTCAACGCCGACGGCACCCTCAAAATCAAGGATCTCGACAACAACGGCGTCCCCTCCAACGACTGGTCCTCCGAGCGCTGGGCCGTGATGTGGGATGAAGCCGGCCCCGCCGGCCTCACCATGAAGGCCCCCACCGGCTACGGCTGGTGCCCCGGTTGCGGCCTCGGCCCGCACGAGGACATCGTCCAGCACGAAGGCACCATCGCCGGCATTTTCAACATCCCCACCACTTGGACTTGGCAATACACCAACGACTCCATCCCCACCAACACCACTGCCGTCATCAACGACGCCGCCACCACCGGCCGGCTTTTCCTCCATTACAGCAAGGTCCTCATCGCCATCACCCGCAGCGACATCGGCTATTTCACCTGGCCACCCACCGACACAACCCCCTGCAACAAGCGCGGCTACGCCATCGAGTGCGCGTCGCTTTCCGAATACCCGCAAGCCACCGCCGCCGACCGCCTCACTGCCTTCAAGGCCGACATCGAGGAGAACCCGCCGGACTTCTCCCACGTCAACGACCCCGTCCCGCGGATGATCTACACCACCCGCGATGGCACCGTGCTCGATGTCACCTACGGCCAGGGCGGAAAGATCGACGAGGACCCTGTCGATTATACCAGCTGGCCGCTCCACGAATCCCCCTGGGCACGCCAGGACCAGATGGGCAACATGTGGGTCTTCGGCAAGGACCGCAACCTGCTCTGGAACTACAAAAACTGGTCCGAACGCAGCGACTACCGCCCCACCTCGCTCACCAGCGCGCCCGTCACCGCCGCCGGTGCCGCATCCGTGGAGGTCGATCTATCCGCCCGCGTCGCCGACACGGAAACCACCGCCGCCAACCTGAACTACCGCATCACCGGATCTAACAACGGCAGCGCCGTCATCCTGGCCGATGGTAAAACCGCGCGTTTCACCCCCGCCGGCAATATCGCCGGGGAAAGCAACTTCACCTTCACCGCCGGCGGCGAGTTCCCCGACCAGCGCTCCATTTTCCACTACGATTACGAACAAGCCGATCCCCTCGCCGGCGGCACGGTCAAGGACCAGTCCACCAACGACCGCCATGCCACCGCCAGCGTCGGCGGCGTCGCCTCGCTCACCGGCGAGACCGACAAACCCGCCGCCCTCGGCACCCGCAGCACCAAGTCGCTGCGCGTCGATTCCGGCAACTTCGGCTCCGCCAAACTCTCGCGCCAGATTAACCCCGCCACCCTGAATTTCTCCAACCACGACTGGACCTTCGCCACCTGGTTCAAGCGCTCCAGCTACGCCGACGAGGATTTCATCTTCTACATCGGCGACAGCGACGGCAACAGCGGCAACGTCGATGAACTCCAGCTCTACCTCCCCGCCCAGTCGAAGACGCTCTCGCTCCGCCATTGGACCGCCGCCAACGCCATCGACGTCAATCTCACCACCGCCGCCACCATCAACACCGGCGAGTGGCACCACGTCGCCGTCCAGTTCGACCGCACGTCCTTCAACACCGGCGTGGTGAAACTCCACCTCGACGGCAAACTCGTCGCCACCTCCGCCCCCGTTACCTTCGCCCTCAATCAAGCCGGCCCCGTCTTCATCGGCGGACCCGCGCTCAACACCATCCTCACCCGCAATTTCAACGGCTGGCTCGACGACACCGTCCTCGCCCGCGGCGAACTATCCGCCGATGAAATCAACGCCCTCGCCACCTCCACCGCCTCCCACCTCGGCGGCGTGAAGCTCGCCCAGACGGTCAGCGTCATCAGCTCCCCGCTCCCGCCGACCTCGCTCACCGCCTCTGCTTCTAACAATGAAATCGCGCTCACCTGGTCCGCCAGCAGCGGCGCGGCCAGCTACACCGTGAAACGCGCCACCTCCGCCAGTGGCCCCTTCACCACCCTCGCCACCGGCATCACCGCCGCTACCTACGCGGACACCACCGCCGCCTTCGGCACCACCTATTCCTACCTCGTCACCGCCACCAACAGCTCCAGCGAAAGCACTGATTCCAACATCGCCAGCGCCCAGCTCCCCGCCACCGATCCGTCGATTTGGAACAGCGGCACCATGGCTGCCTGGACCCGCGGGGCGCGCATCGCCTTCCCCGGCTACTCGAACTCCGAAACCCTCGCCAACATCCCGCTGCTCGTCCGTCTGGACGCCACCCACGTCTCCGGCTTCAGCTACTCCCAGCTCGCCTTCGCCAACGGCGCGGACCTCCGCTTCACTGATTCCGCCGGCACCACCGAGCTCGCCTACGAAATCGAGAAATGGGACCCCGCCGGCACCAGCCTCGTTTGGGTCCAGGTCCCGTCGCTCACCGCCAACACAAGCATCCTCGCCTTCTGGGGAAATCCCGCCGCCAGCACCAGCGCTCCGCCTAACAGCCTCACCGGCCTCGCCCTCTGGCTAAAGGCCGACGCCATCACCGGCCTCGCCGACGGTGCCACGCTCACCACTTGGAACGACTCCTCCACCAACGCCCGCAACGCCACCGTCCTCGCCGGCACGCCGACCTTCGAGACCTCCGAACTCAACGGCCAACCCGTCGTCCGCTTCCCCGCCAATGGCGAAACCAGCCTGCAATTTTCCTCGCTCAACACCATCCGCACCGTCTTCTGGGTGGTGAAGGAAACAGCCCCCGCTACGCACTTCCTGCTAGGCGACGACAACACCTACCACTTTCACCGCGGTGCCACCGGCACGATCTGGGATCCCACCTATTCCAGCGCCAATATCCGCAGCGGCACCACCAAGCTCGACGGTGCCACCGTCAACGGCACCACCACTCCGCTCGGCAACGGTTGGAAACTCGTCTCCGTCGTCACCGCCGGAAATTGCGAGGCCAGCCGGATTTCCAAAGACCGCACCATCGCTGCCCGCTCATGGGACGGCGACATCGCGGAAGTCGTCATCTACGACCGCGCCCTCAGCTCGAACGAGGAGTTGCTCGTCGGCTCCTACCTCGCCCAGAAATACGCCCTGCCCGCCCCTTACTCCGGAGCCGCACCCGCCTACACCGTCAACGGTTCCGCCTGGTCCGGCGGCTTCACCGGCGTCTGGCACCTGAACTCCACCACCGTCAACGATTCGACATCGACACCGCAGAACACCACCTCGAACGCCACCCTGACAAGCTCCGGAAAAGTCACCTCCGCCCTCGTCCACAACGGCACTTCCCAGCACGCCATCATCCCCCACGCCACCGAGCTCAACCTTTCGAACAACTACGAACTCTCCGGCTGGTTCAAGCTCTCCGCCGCCGACAAACCCGCCGTCGGCGACTACCGCACACTCTTCACCAAGGAGACCGACTCCGGCACTCGCAACTGGTGGCTCTCCATCAACAGCGACGGCAAGCTCTGGTGGAAAAGCAGCGCCGG
>JBIHZT010000587.1:0-2878 GCA_044240265.1 Luteolibacter sp.
TTCACCACGGGTGGCTTCGTCGGATCTGCGGGCGGTGGCGGTGGCGGATCGAGAATATCGAGCCAGCCCTTGAGCCCCTCCACTTCGGGGACCGGGCCGTAGCGCACCACCGCGTCCCGCAGGCCGCGGATGGCCAGGTCCTTGCGGTTTGCGGTGCGGTCGATGGAAACCAGGTGGAACTCCTGGCGCAGCTTGTCCTCGGTGGCCGCGTAGAAACCCTTCGCCGTGCGGAACCACTGGCCCGCTCCGGAAGGGTCCTTCATCAAGATCAAATCCAGCCCCATGGCTTCCGCTAGAACTCCGCTGGTCATCCGCTCCGCCGCCTTTTCCAACTGTTTCTGCCGCTCGCGCGGATCGTTCTTCCACTCGATCGCCGCCGCCCGCAGCGCGCGGTAGGGAATGTCGTTTTCCTGCTTCACACCGCTACCATCGAAGTGGAGGCAGGGCCGATAGAGCGGATCGCCCAGCACCACGCCCTGCCACGAGGTCGCCGGTATCGCCATCCAACAGGCCTCGCCCCAGCTGAAGCCGGCGAGCAGCCGTTGCTGGATGATGGAAAAATCGTGGGTCAGGTGGAGATAAGGTTCATAGACATTTCCGACCGTCACGGCGGCGCCCTTTTCCAACAGCGCGCCGCTCCAGTTTTTCGTGCCGTCCGTGAGTTGCTGCGCGCTGAACGAATGCAGGTGCATCGCCACCGCCCCCTTACGGAACTGGAAGCGGGAGTTCAGGAACGGCCCGCTCACATTCCAGTCATACCAGCCGTAATAAAACGCGGCGTCCGTCATCGGATAGTTTTTCGGCAGCGTGTCGTTGTAGCGGTCCACCACCGTCGGGATTCCGGCCTGGGCGTTCGCATTCACCACCGCTTCGAGCCACTGGTCGCCTTGCGGAAACTTGTTGGCGATGTCCACATACGCCCGCCCCCACAGCCCGGTTTTTTCCGCCTCCAGCACATCCCGGATCATTCGCTCGCAGGTCGCGTAGGTCGGCGCGTCGATCCGGGCGGTCAGGACCAGAAACGGCAGATCCACTTCCGAGATCGGCTTCACGCTCTTGAAATACCGGTTTTGCAACACCCCGTCCACCGGCAGCCCCTCCGCCCCGAACATCGCCAACTCGGAATCCACCGACGCCTCGTCGTGACCACCTGCCGGATTCTTCGGATCCGGCGCGGGCGGCTGCTCGCCCGGCTTCGGCGCGGGCTTGGGTGTGCCCTGGATGCGCAGCGGCACGCCCCGCATCGTCACCAACACGCGGATCCGGTTGAGCACCGGCAGCCGCACCCCGCTCGCGTCCGCCTCACGCTTCCACCAGCTCCGGCTCTCGAACTCCGCCCGCAGCGGCTTCAAAATCCATTTTTCATAGTCGTCCCGCGAAATGTCCGCGGTGGCCGGCATGTCCAGCGCGATCAAATTCTCCTCCGGGATCCCCCGCGCGGCGCGATACATCTGCGCGAGTTGCAGCGATTCGGGGACCGATGAATTGTAAAGCACCGCCACCGTGGCTGGTGAGATCGCCGCACCGGCGAGCGCGGAAATCCCCGCTAGCAGCAAAATAATCCGACCCAGAAATCTCATCGGCGGAAAGCATGCCCCGATGCCCGGATCATGCAAGACCCGGCGCATCATTCAGCGAAATCCGCAGCCCGTCCCAAGCCATCCGCACGCCCGGCGGCAGCGTTTTGGAAACCTCCTCCACATCGTGCTCGTGGCTCAGGTGCGTCAGCCAGGTTTCCCGCGCCCGCAACGAGGCGGCGGCGGCCAGCGCCTCGTCCAGCGTGAAATGCGTGGGATGATCCACCGCCCGCAGCGCGTCCACCACCAGCACGTCCACATCCATCAGCAACTCCCGGCTCGCCGCCGGGATCCGCTTCACATCCGGCAGATAGGCCACGCTGCGCGCCCCGGGAAATTCAAACAAAAACCCGATCGTCTCCACCGCGGCGTGCACCACCGGGATCGGCGTCACCTTCAGCCCGCCGTAGAAAAACGGTCCGTCGATCAGACAGGGCTCCGCCCGCACATAGCCGATGGTGTCCACCGCATGCGAAAACGCCCAGCCAAACATCGTCTGCAGCGTCTCCATGCAGCTCGGCGTGGCATGCAGCGGCAGCCGCTCGCTTCGCCGCCAGCAAAAAGCCCGCAGCTCGTCGAATCCGGCCACGTGATCAAGATGGGCGTGTGTGTAAATAATTCCGTCGATCGCCCGCAGCCCCTCGCGCAGCGCCTGCATCCGCAGGTCCGGGCCAGAGTCCACTAGCAGCGTCCGGTCCCCTGCCCGCACCACCACCGACGAGCGGAAGCGCTTGTCGCGGGGATTTTCCGATCGGCACACCGGACAGTCGCAACCGATCACCGGCACCCCCACCGAGGTCCCGGTCCCAAGAAATGTTAAGGAAAAGTCCGTCACGCGCGCGACCATAGGGAAATTGAAACCGGGCGCAACCCATCCGACTTCGGTGGCGCGGGTTTCCATGCGCCGATCATTTGCATTTCCTCCGTTTTCGTCCGATATTTCCCGGAATCATAACCCCTAAAATGATGAAAACGCACAAAAACACGCTTACGGACACCCCCGTCCTCTATCCCACCCACAACGACATCCCGCTAGACCAACGGACCGAGCTCAACTCGCTGATGAACCTGCGACTCGCCTCCGCCGTGGACTTGCAACTCCAGATGAAACAGGCCCATTGGAATGTCAAAGGCCCCAGCTTCATCGGCCTGCACAAGCTCTTCGACGACATCCATGAAGCCGTGGAAGATTACGTGGACATGATCGCCGAGCGCATCGTCCAGCTCGGAGGAATCGCCGAGGGCACCGTGCGCATCGCAGCCAAGCGATCGCGCCTTCAGGAATATCCGCTCACCCTCTC
>JBIHZT010000588.1:0-2870 GCA_044240265.1 Luteolibacter sp.
CGAACTCCACGTGATGGCGGATTTTTCCTACAAGAACGAGCGCCTCGTCTCGCCGCGCGTCCTGCGGATGGGAGACGCGTCCGGCTTCATCGATCCGATGTTTTCCAGCGGCGTCCTGCTGGCGATGACCAGCGGGCAAGATGGCGCACGGGCCATTCATCAAGCGCTCGCGACCCGCAAGCCGCTCACCGCCGGGATGAAGCGCTATGAAAAATACAATCGCAGGCGCATCGCGATCTACTGGGAGTTCATCGAGAATTTCTACAAACTCCACTTCACCCAGTTGTTTTTCCAGCCCTACAACCGCTGGGGGCTCGTCTGCGCGGTGAACGCCGTGCTCGCCGGCCGCACCGACTTGTCATTCGCCGTCTGGTGGCGGCTCAGGCTGTTTTTCCTGCTCGCCTGGCTGAACCAGCACATCCCGGTGGCCAAGCGCATCGAGATCCGCTGAGACGGGCTTTTTGGCGGAAATCCGAGCAACGCCAGGATCATTTGGTGATCTTAATTTTCCAATAATTATAATTGGAATAGTTCTTGATATTGCTCGACTCAACTCTACTTTGCCGCCGCCATGGTCAGCAAAACCCCAGAAATTCCAGCCGAAATCGAGATTCCCGAGGAAATCTCCGGCCTTAGAATGACCCGTCAGCGTCAGGAAGTTTACCGCACGCTGATGCAGCAACGGAACCACCCGACGGCCAACGACGTCTTCATGCGGGTCAAGGACAGCCTGCCGAACATCTCGCTGGCGACCGTTTACAACTGCCTCGAAGCACTCGTCCAGCACGGCATCATCCGGCAGGTGAATTTCGAACGCGAGTCGTCCCGCTACTGCCCGAACCTCAGCGAGCACGGCCACTTTCATGACGCGGCGACCGGAGTCATCCACGACGTGGACTTCAAACCCGGCATCAACCTCGCCGACGTCCTCAACCTCCCGCCCGGCGCGCTCATCGAGGACGTCGAAATCACCCTCCGCGGCAAAATCGCCGCCATTTGATCTCAAATCTCAAACCTCAAATTTTCCCCACATGAGCCTGCACATCCAAGACCTCCACGCCACCCTCGAAAACGGCACCGAAATCCTCAAAGGCGTCACCCTCGACATCCCGAAGGGTGAAGTCCACGCCATCATGGGGCCTAACGGCTCCGGCAAGTCCACCCTCTCCAAGGTGATCGCCGGCCATGAAAGCTACATCGTCACCTCCGGTTCGGTAACCCAGGACGGCGAGGAAATCCTCGGCAAATCCATCGACGAGCGCTCGCGCGGCGGCATCTTCCTGGCATTCCAATATCCGTCGGAAGTTCCCGGTGTCTCGAACGCCAACTTCATCCGCGCCGCGCTGCAGGCCCGCTTGCCGAAGGGCGAGGACATCGATGCCGTCGCCTATTACAAGAATCTCTACTCGAAGATGGATTTGTTGGAAATGGACCGCAAGTTCACCGCCCGCGCCGTGAACGAAGGCTTCTCCGGCGGTGAGAAAAAGCGCAACGAGATCCTCCAGATGATGATGCTCGAACCGGAATACTGCATCCTCGACGAGACCGACTCCGGCCTCGACATCGACGCCCTCAAGATTGTCGCCAAGGGCGTCAACGCGATGCGTTCCCCGGACCGCGGCATGTTCCTCATCACCCACTATCAGCGCCTGCTCGACTACATCAAGCCTGACTACGTGCACGTCATGGCGGAAGGCCGCATCGTCCGCTCCGGCGGCCCCGAGCTCGCCCACGAGCTTGAGAAAGACGGCTACGAGTTCCTCAAGGAGCCCGCGCTCGCGTAAGAGATTTCAGATCTCAAATTTCAAATTTCAAATTCATCATGTCCTACGACACCACAGACGTTCTCGACCATGAGACCCGCGAGGCGATCGAAATCGACCGCACCAAGGGCGACTTCACGTTTCCGGAGCGCAACAAGTTCGACGCCGGCCGTGGCTTGACCTCGGCGACCGTCGATTACATTTCCGATGTGAAAAACGACCCCGACTGGGTGCGTGAATTCCGTCACAAGGCGCTGAAGACATTCCTTGAAAAGCCGATGCCCACCAACTGGGCGACCAAGGATCTGGAGGCCATCGACTTCGACGTCATCCGCTACTATCTATCCGACGGTGAGAAGCCGAAGCGCTCGTGGGACGACGTGCCTGCCGACGTCTTGGAAACTTTCGAGCGCCTCGGCATTCCCCAACAGGAGCGCGCGTTCCTCGCCGGTGTGGAAGCCCAGTTCGACTCGGAAGCCGCCTACTCGAACGTGAAGGAAGAGCTCACCAAACAAGGCGTCATCTTCTGCAACTCCACCGAAGGCCTGAAGGAGCACGAGGAAATTTTCCGCCCGTGGTTCGGCAAGGTCATCCCGACCGGTGACAACAAATTCTCCGCACTCAACAGCGCGGTCTTCTCCGGTGGCTCGTTCATCTACATCCCGAAAGGCGTGAAGCTTAAACAGCCGCTCCAAGCCTATTTCCGTATCAACTCGGAAAACTTCGGCCAGTTCGAGCGCACGCTCATCATCGCCGACGAAGGCGCCGAGCTGATGTATATGGAAGGCTGCACCGCGCCGAAATTCGAGACTGCCACGCTGCACTCCGCCGTCGTCGAGCTCGTCGCGCTCAAAGGTGCGAAGATCCAATACGTGACCGTGCAGAACTGGTCGTCCAACGTCTTCAACCTCGTCACCAAGCGCGGCATCGCTATGGAAGACGCCGAGGTCAGATGGATCGACTGCAACATCGGCTCGCGCCTCACCATGAAATATCCCGGCGTCATCATGAAGGGCAAGCGCGCCCGCGGTGAGGTGATTTCCATCGCACTCGCCAATACCGGACAGCACCAGGACACCGGCGCGAAAATGATCCACGCCGCCGACG
>JBIHZT010000076.1:0-10156 GCA_044240265.1 Luteolibacter sp.
GCTGCTCGTCGCCGGTAACCGGATCAAAATCCCCGACTTCACCAGCGGCCTCGGCACGTTTTTCCAACCCGCGCACACGCTCACCGGCATCATCGCCCAGGAGCTTGGAGAAGTCCCGATCGGCAGCGTCCACTACCGCGCTCTGTTCGTCGTCGGCATCCTGCTTTTCGCCGTGGTCCTCACGATCAACGCCACCGCGCACCGGTTCGTGAACAAAATGAAACACTGATTTACCGACCCCATGTTCAACCCCGAAAACCTCATTCGCAAGGGCCTCCCCAAGGGCCACTTCAAGGATGTCGTGGTGCGCTCCGTGCTCGCCGGTGCCACTTATATCATCGTCCTCATCGCCGCGCTGTTGTTTACCAAGATCATCATCGACGGCGCGCCGGTCCTCTTCAAGGCGGAGGCCCCCTTCGTTGATTTCGAGTTCCTCACCGCGAAAAACGAAACACTCCACGTCTTCGACGACGCGCAGGGAAACCGCCACCAGCTTCCCGCCTCGAAATACAGCGAATATGTGGCAAAACACCAGGGAACCCCGATCTTCAACGAAAGCACCTACTCCTACTCCGGCGGCGGCATCGCCGGCCCCATCGCCGGCACTGCGTTGCTAACCATCGGCTCGATGATCCTCGCGCTGTTCTTCGGCGTGAGCGCCGCCATCTATCTGTCCGAATACGCCAAACAAAGCCCGTTCATCCACGCCGTCCGGCTCGCGATTCTCAACCTCGCCGGCATTCCCTCCATCGTCTTCGGACTCTTCGGATTCTCGGTCTTCGTGCTGGTCGTGCCGGTCATCACCGCCACCCCGTCCGACCGCTCGCTGCTCACCATCCCTCTGCTCGTCAACGACTACGTGCTGAGCTTCCAAGGCTGGAACTCCTCGCTCATGGCCGGGTGCGCCACCCTCGCCTGCATGATTTTACCCGTCATCATCACCGCTTCCGAGGAATCCCTGCGCGCCGTTCCCCAAGGCTTCCGCGATGCATCGCTGGCCATGGGAGCCACCCGCTGGCAGACTATCCGGAAATGCGTGCTGCCGTTTTCCCTGCCCGGCATCCTGACCTCCTCGCTGCTCGCCATCACCCGCGTCGCCGGAGAAACCGCGCCCATCATGTTCACCGCCGCCGTCGCCGCCAAGGACGACCTGCCGTGGCAGGGTCTCAAAAGCCCCTTCGACGTCCTCTCCTCACAGGTCCAAGCCCTGCCCTATCACATCTACACCCTCGCCGCCCGCATCCCGAGCTCGGAATACACCCAGCGCGCCCAATACGGCTCCGTCTTCGTCTTCCTCCTGCTCGTCGCCTCCCTGTCGCTCGGCTCCATGATCCTGCGCAATAAACTGCGGGCGAAACTCAAATGGTAAGCATGACCACCGCCATCCAAATCAAGAACCTCAACTTCGCCTACTCCGGCAAGCAGGTGCTGCACGATGTCACCCTCGACATCCCGGCCCGCCAGGTCACCGCCTTCATCGGCCCCTCCGGCTGCGGGAAATCCACCCTGCTGCGTTGCTTCAACCGCATCAACGACCGCATCCCCGGCGCATCCGTCACCGGCGGCTCGGTGCAGGTCCATGACATCGACATCTATCGGAACGACATCGACCTCCAGGAACTCCGCCGCCGCATCGGCATGGTGTTCCAGAAATACAACCCGTTCCCCAAGTCGATCTACGAAAACGTCGCCTTCAGCCTGCGCCTTGCCGGCCAGACGAAGCGCGCCGAGCTTGATGAGGTCGTGGAAAACGCACTCAAAAGCGCCGCCCTCTGGGACGAGGTGAAAGACCGCCTCCATGCCAGCGCCTTCGGCCTGTCCGGCGGCCAACAGCAACGGCTCTGCATCGCCCGCGCCATCGCCAACCAACCGGAAATCCTCCTGATGGACGAGCCGTGCGCCGCGCTCGATCCACTTGCCACCCTCAAGATCGAGGAGCTCATCTGCGAGCTGAAGGAAAAGTTCACCATCGTTATCGTCACACACAACATGGCGCAGGCCACCCGCTGCTCCGACATGACCGCCTTCATGTATCTCGGAAAACTCATCGAATACGGCCCCACCATGCAGATTTTCGAAAATCCCCGGGACCCGCAAACGGAAGCCTACGTCACAGGAACCTTCGGCTAACCACTTCACGAAGCCATGCATGACACATTGAAGCACACCCAGGCCGCCACTTCCGTCGCCATCCAGAACCTGGACTTCAGCTACGGCCGCTCCCAGGCGTTGAAGGATATCAGCCTGGAGCTGCCAATCAACGAAGTCACCGCCTTCATCGGCCCGTCCGGCTGCGGCAAGTCCACGCTGCTCCGCTGCATCAACCGCATGAACGACGAGATCCCCGGCGCTCGCGTGACCCGCGGCGGCATCAGCATCGGCGGCATCGACATTTATGACCGGTCCGTTGACGTGGTGAAACTCCGCCGCGACGTCGGCATGGTCTTCCAGAAGTCCAATCCCTTCCCGCGCAGCATTTATGAAAACGTCGCCTACGGCCTGCGCCTCCGCGGCGAGAGGAACAAGGCGGTGCTCGACCAAGCCATCGAGGAAGCCTTGCGCGCGTCCGCCCTGTGGGACGAGGTGAAGGACCGCCTCCAGGAATCCGCCCTCGGCCTGTCCGGCGGCCAGCAGCAACGCCTCTGCATCGCCCGCACCATCGCCGTAAAGCCGCGGGTGGTTCTGATGGACGAGCCATGCAGCGCCCTCGATCCCATCGCCACCTCCAAGGTCGAGGAACTCGTCTGGGAGCTGAAAAACGAATACACCTTCGTCATCGTCACCCACAACATGCAGCAGGCATCCCGCGTTTCCGACAAGACCGCCTTCTTTTACATGGGAACCCTTGTGGAATTCTCAGACACTGCGAAAATATTCAGCAACCCCAGCGTCAAGAAAACCGAAGAATACATCAGCGGCCGTTTCGGTTGATCCACCCCTACCTCCCTTATCAATCATGAGCAACCAGCACATTTTCCGCGAATTCGACAAAGGAATCGAAGCCCTCAAGGGCGAGGTTCTATCCATGGCCAGCCTGACCCGCCAGAACCTGGAACGCGCCATGCGCGCCCTGCTGGAACGCGACATCGACCTCGCCCGCGCCGTCATCGCGGATGATGCGGACGTCGATGACCTCGAGCGCCGGATCGACCAGAGCGGCATGAACATCCTCGTGCGCTTCCACCCCGTCGCCTCAGACCTGCGGCTCGTCATCACCTCCATGAAGATGGCCCACAACCTGGAGCGCATCTCGGACCACGCCGTGAGCATCGCCAAACGCGCCAAAAAAATCTGCAAGGCCGCCCCGCTCGATGAAGCCGCGCTGACCGAACCACTCTATTCCCTGGCGGACAAGCTCCTGCGCGACGCGCTCATGGCCTACACCGACGCGAACGCCGAACTCGGCGAAAGCTTGAAAGCCCGCGACAAGGAGCTCGACCGCCTGCACAAACAGATGATCGCCTCCCTCAGCGGCCGCCTCGAAGCCTCCAACGGCCGCTCGGAAAACCTGCTGCACCTAATTTTCGTCGCCCGCTCCATCGAGCGCATAGGCGACCTTGCCGTGAACATGGGCGAAGACGCCGTCTTCCTCGGCGAGGCCCGCGACATCCGCCACGAATACCGGAAAAACGTCGAACACGCTCCTCCGGCGGATCTCTGACCGCCTCCCCGGGAGTTCCATGTCTCCGGACTCGCCCGAGAAAGGCAGGCTGAAGTGCGGAGACGAACATAACTTCTATCCGGCTGTCCCTACGAATGCGGGTTCGAAAACCCGCGGCTCTGAAAACCGATCAATTGTATGGCTTCACCTGAAGTGGGACTGCCTCGGGGACCGGAGTGGCGGCGGGCGGGGATTCCTCCGGTTTTTTCGGCGGCTCCTCAGGCTTGGCAGGCTCCTGCGGTTTCGCAGGCTCGGCAGGTTCGGCAGGTTCGGCTGGAGGTGCCGGAGTGGTGGCGACCGGTGACACGGCGGGAGTCGAGGGAGTGGAACCAGCAACCTGGACCGGAGTGCCTTCCACCCGGATCGCTTGGAAAAGCCGGTTGTAATTGTGGCGCAGAGCGGCCGGGAATGAAACGCGCCCGGCCTCGACGATGTTTTCGCGGAGCAGTTTCGCCGATAGATCCGCGACCAGATCGGTGCCGATGCGGACCGCGCCTTCCGGACTGAGGATGGCTTTGCCGCCCTCGTTGCCGCCGAGGATCATTTCACTTTTAATGGATTTCCCCTGAATGGCGATGCTGGACTGGGCGGAGGCGACGCCGCCTTTGGGGCTGATGGTGAGCTCCAAAACCGCGTGATCGTCCGTGGAAAGCCAGCCCCGGACGTGGTCGATCCGGACGGAAACAAAGATACCACCATCCGGCGTAGGGCTGATCTCCGGCTTGTAAGTGCGGTAAACCGAACCTGAAAGCGGATACTCGGCGGCCCCCTTGTCCCGCTTGGACCACCCGCCAAGACTCCGGCCGAAGGTGTCTTCATCGATCACCACCCCGGCGATGGAAAACGGCAGGGTAAAACAGCTGAAAGCCAGGAGAAGGAGCATCGATTTCATGACGAAAAAGGAAAAATGTATGCGCATGGTTGACGCAAAAACCGGCGGCCTATTCGAAGAATTCCGGCGGCGGGGGGGGATTGGGCGAGCCGAAAAGACGGTCCACCTGGGCGGTTGCTTTCATTTTATGCTCGTCCTTGATATAGGCGGCGACGGTGCCGAGAGCCGCGACAAGCGCGCCCCAGTCGTCGCCGAAGCCGGCTCCGGGAATCATGTCCGGAATCAAATCCGTAGGCAGGACGAGATACCCCAAGGCACCGACGATGACTCCCTTGGCCCACGTCGGCGTGTCGCGGTCTTGGAGGCAGTAGAAAAGCGTGAGCGCGGTGAGCAGGGTTTTCCGGCCGGCAGTGGCCGATGCCTTCTTCAAAGTGCGCCACAATCGCGGTGCGGAATACCAGCGGGGAGCGGAGAGCCGGGCGGGCAACTGCGGTTTTTCAGACATGATCGGGGTGAATTCTTTTTGAAAATAAAAGCCGGGGCGAGCGGGAACATGACTCCGTTTCCCGCAGCGGGCAAGGAGAAGCACCAGGGACGGCGGATCGACAAATCCGGCGGTTGCACGCCGCGAAACAAGTCGCTAGCGTCGCCGCGTGATTCGTCCTGTCGATGTCCTCCTCGAATTTCTTGAAGCCGAGCAAAGCCGCGGCGTGACCCACGTGCACTTGGACGACGGTGCGCGCGACGGCCTGCGCGGACTCTTTAATCTCGCCAAAAACGGTGGTATTACCGCCCCGCCTGCGCCCATGGAACAGGTTCCGCCTGCGAAAATCACGATGCCCGAGCCCGAGGCGGCATCGCCAGTGGCTGCCGCCGCCCCATCCATCGAGGGCGCTTCGCGGGTCGAGCAACTCGATTCACTCCGCCGCCAGGCTGTGAACTCAGGCGCGATCAAGGCGCTCGGATCGCTCCGCGAAACGATGGTCTTCGCCTCCGGAAATCCCGAAGCAAGGTTGATGCTGGTGGGTGAGGCGCCCGGCTATCATGAAGAGCGCGAGGGAATCCCCTTCGGCGGCGAAGCAGGCCAGAAACTCGACGGCATCCTCAAAGCGATGGGACTCACCCGCGAGGAAGTTTACATTTCCTACATCGTCAAATTCCGCCCTGCGACACCGCGACAGACCACGAACAACCGCAAGCCGACGCCCGAGGAAATGGCCGCCTGCCTGCCCTTCATCCGCGCGGAAATCGGCATCGTCAACCCCGCCTGCATCATCGCGCTCGGCGAGACGGCAGCGCTGGGACTGCTAGGACTTGATGGTGCCGTGGCCACGGTGCGCGAGTCATGGCACACCTTCGAAGGCACGCCGGTGCGCGTCACCTATCACCCCAGCACCCTGCTCCAGACGAATGCCTCCGGCACGACCAAGCGCCAACTCTGGGAGGACATGCTCGCGGTGATGGAAAAACTCGGCCTGCCGGTTTCCGACAAACAACGCGGATTTTTCCTGCCGAAGCCGTGACGTTAGAGACCCTTCTCGCCGAAGATCCTGATCGCCTTGGGCGCCCGTTTCCGGTGTAGCCCGAACTGCCGCACCGCATGCCGTTGCAGATGGACGGCGGCCTCCTCCACGTCGTCGGTGAAGAAAATCAGCTCGGGATCGTCCGGACTGATGGTCCCCTCCTCCGCCATCCGGTGGACGAAATCCATCAGCGGCTGCCAGTAATCCCTCCCCATCAGGATGATCGGGAAAATCTTCAGTTTCCCCGTCTGGATCAACGTCATGGTCTCGAACATCTCGTCCAAGGTTCCCGCGCCACCGGGGAGGATGATGAAGGCATACGAATACTTCACCAGCACCACCTTGCGGGTGAAAAAGTAGCGCATCGTCACGGACCGCTGGACGTAGCGGTTGATCGCCTGCTCGAAGGGCAGCTCGATATTCACCCCAAGCGAGCGCCCGCCGACCTCGAACGCGCCCTGGTTTCCCGCCTGCATGATGCCCGGGCCGCCGCCGGTGACGACGGTGAAGCCAAGCTTCGCGCAGGCCGCGCCCATCTTCCGCGCCATCTCGTAGTATTGACTCCCGGGCTTCGTCCGCGCGGAGCCGAAAATCGTCACGCACGGTCCGGCGAAGTGTAGCGCCCGGAAGCCGATGAGCAAATCCTGCGCCACCCGGATCAAAGTCGTTAGATCACGGATCCGCGAACTGGCACCGGAAAGAAGCGTGCGATCCGGCAGCTCCAGCTCGAAGATTTCCTGCTCGACGATTTCCTTCTCCGAGATCGGCTCCTCGACCTGCGGCAGCTTCGGATATTCAGACGGATTCACAGCCACCTTTTAACACCCGTTTGCGCCCCCCGGTAAAACGAAAAACGCGCCCGGCTCAGGGAACCGGACGCGTTTGGATGAATTCCAGGGAAATATCAGGCAGCGAAGTTCGCGGCCACCACGTCCCAGTTCACCACGCTCCAGAACGCGGCGATGTAGTCGGGGCGGCGGTTCTGATAGTGCAGGTAGTAGGCGTGCTCCCAGACGTCGAGGCCGAGGATCGGGGTGTTGCCGCAGCCGCCGAAATCGGGGCCCATGACGGGGTTGTCCTGGTTTGCGGACGAGCAGACGACGAGCGAGCCGTCGGCCTTTTTGCAGAGCCACGCCCAGCCGGAGCCGAAGCGGGTGACGCCGGCCTTGGCGAAGGCCTCCTTGAACGCGTCGAACGAGCCGAACGCCTTGTCGATCGCCGCGGCGAGTTCGCCGGATGGTGCTGTGGCACCGCCCGGAGCGATGACTTTCCAGAAAAACGTGTGGTTCACGTCGCCACCCGCGTTGTTGCGGACCGCGGTGCGGATGTCTTCGGGAACGGCTGGGAGGTTGGCGATCAGCTCGGCGGAGCTTTTCGCTTCGAGCTCGGGCTTGCCGGCGATCGCGTTGTTGAGGTTGGTGATGTATGCCTGATGGTGCTTCGAGTGGTGGATTTCCATCGTGCGGGCGTCGATGTGAGGTTCGAGCGCGTCATAGGCGTAACCGAGTGCGGGGAGTGTGTGGGCCATGGGAGTTGAGGAGTTTGGTTTGCGTATCGTGATGGGGTTCGTTACGACGACCCGCACCGGCGACGTCCCTACGAAACCGAGCCAGCTGCCAGCCGCAAGGACAAAACCATGATTCCTCCAGAACTCCGCCCCTATCTCCCTGAAATTATCACCGCCATCCTCGGACTTTTCTTCGGCTGGCTGTTCACCCGGCTCGCCGCCTCCGGAAAAATCGCCACCGCGGCGGAGCGCTTGAAATCCGAGGAACGCCGCACGCTGGATTTCGAAGCCCGCCTCGCCCATTCCGCCGCCGAGGCCGAGCGCAACGAGCAGGACGCCCAGACCTTCCGCAACCAGCTCACCGAACTCCGCGCCCGCCTCGACACCGAACTCCGCGCCGCGGCGGAAAAACAAGCCCTGCTCGAACGCGCGGAAATCAAGCTCTCCGACACCTTCAAAGCACTCTCCGCCGACGCCCTCCGCTCGTCTTCCGAGCAATTTCTCCAACTCGCGAAATCCTCGCTCGCCACCCAGACCGAGGAGGCCAAGGGCGAAATCGAAAAACGCAAGATCGCCATCCAGACGATGATCACGCCGGTCACCGAGTCGCTCGGCAAGTTCGAGCTCCGCATCGGCGAAATTGAAAAATCCCGCGAAGGTGCTTACTCCGAGCTCCGCGAGCAGGTCCGTGCCCTCGGCGAGGGCCAGCTCGGACTTCAACGCGAAACCGCCTCGCTCGTCAAAGCCCTCCGCCAACCTACCGGCCGCGGCCAATGGGGCGAAATGCAACTCCGCCGCGTAGTCGAACTCGCCGGCATGCAGGAGCACTGCGATTTCGAGGTGCAGCACAATTCCACCACCGACGAAGGCAAAAAACTCCGCCCCGACCTCATCGTCCGCCTGCCCGGCGGCAAGATCATCGTCGTCGATTCCAAGACGCCGATGGATGGCTACCTCGACGCGCTCGAAGCCACCGAAGACACCGCCCGCGAGGAAGCGCTGCACCGCCACGCCCGCCAGGTGAGAACGCACATCCAGCAGCTTTCCTCCAAGAACTACACCGCGCAATTCGCCCAGACCCCAGAGTTCACCGTGCTTTTCCTGCCCAGCGAGTCCTTCTTCTCCGCCGCCCTCCAGAGCGACCCCGGCCTGATCGAGCGCGGCGTGGACCAAGGCGTCATCCTCGCCACACCCACCACGCTCATCGCGCTGCTGCGCGCCGTTTCCTACGGCTGGAGGCAGGAATCCATCGCCGAAAACGCCCGCGAGATTTCCCTGCTTGGCCGCACGCTCCACGAGCGCCTCGGAAAACTCGCCGAGCATTTCTCGAAACTCGGGCGCTCGCTAGGCAACGCCGTGGAGCAGTATAACAACGCCATCGGATCCTTCGAAACCCGCGTGCTCACCACCGCCCGCAAATTCGAGGAACTCAAGGCCGCCCCGGAATCCGCCACCATCCCGAATCTGGAGCCAGTCGATAAAATCCCGCGCAGCGCGCAATCCACCGGCGCGCCGCCCGCCGCGCTCGCCGCCTTGGCGAAAGCCAGCGAAACCACCGCCCGCCACCAGACACCCGCCACCCTCACACTCAACACCGAGGTCGCTGACGCCATCCTTACCCCGCCCGAGAGCGACGACTTCGCCTTCGTCCCCGATCCCCCCGCCAGCGCCCGCAGCGCCGCGGCGGACCTGCGGTCGGCGCTGGGGTAAAACTGGAGCGCGGAATTGATTCCGCGCGAACTCTTCTTAACTCCTATGCTCCCAGCACTCACCGGCCAATCTCCCGACTCCCTCGCCACCTGGCTCAAGGAAGCGGGCGAGCCGTCATTCCGCGCCAATCAGATTCTCGAATGGGTCTGGAAAAAGAAGGTCACGTCCTACGACGCGATGAGCAATCTCCCCGCCGCGCTGCGCGCAAAACTAGCAGACTCCTTCCGCCTCACCGCGCTCGAACACTCCACCACCCAGGGCTCCGCCGACACCACGCGCAAGTTCCTCTTCCGCCTGCACGACGGTCGCTACGTGGAAAGCGTGCTCATCCCCGCGAATCCGGCGCTCTACGGCGAAAAATCCGACCGCCGCACGCTCTGTGTTTCCTCTCAAGTCGGCTGCGCTTACGGCTGTAAATTCTGCGCCTCCGGCCTCGCCGGATTCACACGCAATCTCGACGCCGCGGAAATCGCCGGGCAGGTCCTCGCCGCCGAGCAGCTCTCCGGCGAGCGCGTCGATTCGCTCGTCTTCATGGGCATGGGCGAACCGATGGCAAATCTCGACAACCTGCTAGCCGCCATCGCCCTCATCACCGGTGAGAAAACCCTGCACCTCGGCGCGCGCCACCTCACCATTTCCACCTCCGGCCTCGTCCCGCAGATCAAGAAACTCGCCGAGCACCCGCAGCAGATCCGCCTCGCCATTTCCCTGCACGGTGCGACCGACGATGTCCGCCAGCAGATCATGCCGATCAACAAGAAGTGGCCGGTCGCCGAGTTGTTCGAAGCGCTCGACTACTGGAACGCCAAGAAAACCCAAAAGCTCACGCTCGAATACATCCTTATCCAGGACATCAACGACTCGCTCGAACAAGCCGCCATCCTCGCCCGCCACGCCCGGCGGTTAGGCGCGAAGGTGAACCT
>JBIHZT010000589.1:0-2859 GCA_044240265.1 Luteolibacter sp.
CCGCCTCGAATCCGGCAAAACCGGGCGCATGATGGCCCTCATCACCCGCGATTTCACCGCATGAACTCATTGACCCTGAACGCTCCCGCCAAGCTAAATTTGTCCCTGCGCGTGCTTGGCAAGCGCGACGATGGATTTCACGAAATCGACACCCTGATGGTGAAACTGCCCGGGTTGGCGGATCAACTTGAGTTTCACGAGGCTCCGGAATTCTCGTTTGAATGCGACGATCCCAGTGTGCCCTCCGACGAGGGAAATCTGGTCGTCAAAGCGATGCGAGCCTACGAATCCGCTGCCGGAATCGATTGCCAATACGCCATTTCTCTCAAAAAAAGCATCCCCCACGGTGCCGGACTCGGCGGCGGTAGCAGTGATGCAGCAACGACACTGCTGGGGCTGAACCGGTTGCATGATTTCAAGCTCGGCGTGGAAGCCCTGCATGACCTCGCCGCATCGCTTGGCTCGGATATCCCGTTTTTCCTTACCGAAGGCGCGTCACGCTGCACCGGGCGGGGTGAAAAAACCGAGCAGATCCCCTCCCCGCCCTCGCTGCGGATCTTGCTCCTGAAACCGTCATTCGCCGTGCCAACGCCGGATGCCTATCGCCGATGGCAAATCTCACGGGAAATCCCCGGAATCTCGTATGCACCGCAGCCACTCGATGGAATTTGCCTCGTCAACGACCTCGAAAGGCCGGTTTTTGAAAAACACCGGTTTCTCGCCGAACTCAAGCAGTGGCTGTTGGAGCGCAGGGAAACCACTGCCGCAATGATGAGCGGATCCGGATCCACAGTTCTTGCGGTTCTGCGGGAGGAAGCCGACTCCGAAGCACTCGCCCGCGCCGCCCGACACGAGCTCGATCCCGGACTCTGGTCCTGGTCGGGAGTGACCGGCTGACCTACCTGTGCGAATCCCGCGCTGAACCGGATTGGAGCGTGCTGAGGAACACGACTTGGTCGCCGAAGACTTCATTGTGAAGATCCCAGCGCTCCAAATAGGCGATAGGAGAGGCTTTGCGTTCCTCGTGGGGGCGGCGGACGACGAGTAGTCCGGAGAAGTCGGGCCAAGTGGCTTTGAGGACCGTTTCAGTATCAGGCAAAAACCAAACCTGATGCTCGTTACCCTCCTCGTCAGGAGGTCGATTCAGTTCGTCCGGCGGGTCGTGATGATGAGATCTGAAGAGCTTCAATTGTTGCCCTAGCATGGTTTTCCACCAGGCGAAAAATTATCACAACTAGCTGATCATGAAGGTGGGCCCGCAGGGATTTGAACCCTGGACCAAGGGATTATGAGTCCCCTGCTCTAACCGCTGAGCTACAGGCCCCGTATGGGATTGACCGTGTTTGTGTGTTGATGTCACCCCGGTTTGTCACACCAAGCGGTAAATGGAATCCAACACCACGGAACAAATGACGACCCCGTGAAAAACCACCAGGAAGACCACTCGCTTGAAGCGGTCGAAGTTGGAGAATCTGTTCGGTCACGCGAACGGCCTATATTGGGTCCGGGCGAAGGTCAATGGGAAGTCGGTGAAGCGCAGACTTCACACGACGGGCTCCAACTTGCCGCGACCTTCCGCTTCGTTCGTCAGGCTTGGTTGAACTGGTGGAGGAGGGCATCCGCGACAATTTCCGCCGGGCCTGGCCATCCACACTGCAAAGTCCGGTTTCAGCCGTCCGCTGGACGAGCTCATCGCCCAAGCGACTGAACGCCTCGCCGACGTGGAAGGCTACGCATTGGAAGGTCTGGCAAGTCAGCTCTACGAGGAACGGAGCCGTCTGGGCTTGGTGGATTTCCCCTTGGGCGAACGGATTCAGGGATACTGCGACCGCAGGGAGGGCTTCTCCCCCGGCCTGGCTCAGACTCCTCTCAGCCCCGAGTCGGCGTCGCCGAGTTCGGGGGCTTTGACGCCGGCTTTGTCCAACATGGAAATCCACAGCGAGCAGAGCGGCGTGCCTTCGTCGAATTCCAGGTGCCGTCCGGTGCGGAGTTGGCCATTGGCTCCGCCTGCCAGGACGATGGGCACGTTGCGCGGGTTGTGGGAATTCCCATCGCGGATCGGCGAGCCGAAGGCGACCATGGAGTGATCAAGCAGGGTCCCCTCACCCTCCTTGATGCCTTTCATTTTCCCGAGCATGTAGGCGTATTGCTCGGTGTGCCAGGTATTGATCCGCTCGTATTGGTCAAGCTGGTCCTCGAGGTTCTGGTGGTGGGAAATCGAGTGATGGCCGCCTTTCACGCCGTCGATGAAGGAGAAGTTCCGGTTGGTGACGTCGTTGCCGAACATGAAGGTGGAGACGCGGGTGGAGTCGGACCAGAAGGCGAGCACCATCAGGTCGAGCATGATGCGCGAGTGCTCGCCGTGGTCGAAGCGCGGGAGGGCGTTGAGCTCCTCCTCGCGGGACGCCTTGCCCATGGCTTTGGAGATGCGCTTGTCGAGCTCGTCCATGGATGCGGCGATCTCGGGTGATAGATTCCGGCCGGAGCCCAGCGAGTCGGCTTCCTGCGAGATGCGGCGCTCGACCTCGCGGACGGATTCGAGGTATTGGTCCAGTTTCTGGCGGTCCTCGCTGCCGAGCTTGCCCTGGAGGCGCTTGGCGTCGTCCCGCACCAGATCGAGCACGGACTGCTGGTCGGCTGCTTTTTTCTCGCCGTCGGCGGAGCGGGTGCGGAAGAGCCGGTCGAAGGCGACGCGTGGATTGAGCTCGCAGGGCAGCGGCACGGTCGGCGTTTTCCAGGAGATATGGGAGGCGTAGAGGCGGGTGTAGTTGACGTTGGTGTCGATGCCGGTGGCGACGGGTTCGGTGCCGAGTTCGAGCGAGGGGATCTTGGTCTTGCGGCCGAGTTCCATGGCGGCGA
>JBIHZT010000077.1:0-10130 GCA_044240265.1 Luteolibacter sp.
ATCACCATCAAACAATGCCTTACCCCTACCAGCGGCCTCAGCGATCTCAAGCAGGACGACGTGAAAAACATCACCACCCTGGCGGAACTCATGCCGCCCGTGGTCGCCAAGCCGCTGCTATTTCCGCCGGGCAGCAAGTGGCAATACTGCCAGACGGGCATCAACACGGCGGCGCGGGTGGTGGAGGTTGTTTCCGGCAAGGCATTTCCCGAATTCCTGCAAGAGCGACTGTTCGATCCGCTCGGGATGAAAGACACGACCTTCTATCCGGACGACGCGCGCATCGCCCGCATCGCCAATTCCTATCATCGCACCGACGATGGGAAGTTGGAAAAAGCGGAGATCACCTTGCTGGGCGGCAAATCCATCGCCGACAAGGAGCGTTACCCGCTTGCCAACGGCGGCCTCTTCTCAACCGCTCCCGACTATGCGAAATTCGCACAGATGATCCTCAACGGCGGCGTGTACGGCGGGAAACGCTATCTCAAAGCGGAGTCCGTGAAACAAATGACCACCGTGCAGAGCGGCGATCTGGCCGCCGGTTTCGTCCCCGGCAGCGCTTGGGGCCTGGGCTGGAGCATCGTCCGCGAGCCACAGGGAATCACGGCGGCGCTCTCGCCCGGGACCTTCGGCCACGGCGGACTTTTCGGCACACAGGCGTGGATCGATCCGGTAAAGCGGCGGATCTATCTGTTGCTCATCCAACGGGCGAATTTCACCAACCAAGGGGGCGCGGACGCCTCCGGGATGCGCCGCGAATTTCAGAACGCTGCCCAACCATGAAACTCCTGCTCATCGGCCACGGCTACCTCGGCCAGGCCATCACCCGGGAATTCAGCGAAAACGGCTGGGAAGTCACCGCCACCTCGCTCTCCGGCGACAATGGCACGGTCCCCTGCGATGTGGGGAATCCGGAAGACGTCGCGAAGCTCCCTCCCGCCGATTTCATTGTCCACTGCGCCGCCTCAGGCCGCGGCGGGGCGGAGGCCTATCAGCACGTCTATGTCGATGGTTGCCGGAATCTGGCGGAGAAGTTTCCGGGGGTGCCCTTGCTGTTCACATCGAGCACTTCCGTTTACGCGCAGGCAGACGGCTCGGTCGTCACCGAGGAAAGCCCCGCCATCCCCGACCGCGAAACCGGAAACTTATTGCTGGAGGCCGAGCGCGTCACCCTCGCCGCTGGCGGCACCGTCGCCCGGTTGGCGGGGATTTACGGCCCCGGCCGCAGCGTGATTTTGAAAAAATTCCTCAGCGGTGAGGCGGTGATCGAGGAGGACGGCCGGCGTTTTCTCAACCAGATCCACCGCGACGACGCGGCGCGCGCCATCTTCCATCTCGCCACCACGCGGACCACCGGCGTCTTCAACGTCAGCGACTCCACCCCGCTCACCCAGCTCGCCTGTTATGAAACGCTGGCCGGAATTTTCTCCCGCCCGCTGCCCCCGTCCGGCCCGCGCGACCTCAACCGCAAACGCGGCTGGACCCACAAACAGGTCTCCAACGTAAAACTCCGCGCCACCGGCTGGCAGCCACGCTTTCCGTCGTTCATCGATGCGGTGACGGCCCAACCGGGAACTGACGGCGGACTGAAACCGGAAATCCCGTTAGACAAAGATCACGGGAGCGGGATGATCCGATAGAAAACCTGCGGCCCGGGCGGGGCCGGTCGTGACGGGGGCGAGGTTGCCGCGGGTTTCCTCACCGGACCGGGCTTGTGGCGAACCCGGAACCGTTCCAGTCTCGGGAAATGCGAAAACGCCAGGTGCTACTCATCCCGCTCATCGCCATCGGCGCGGCTGCGGGTTGGTGGTTCCGCGAGCCGCTGGCCGGCCTGTGGCGGACCACCACCGGCGGCGCGGAGCTGGTCCTGCGGAAGAAACTCCAGCCCGATCCCGAGACCTACGCCGTGCTCACCAAGGATCTCGAGCGCTGGCGCAAGGACCTCGCCGCCCGCCACCGCAATGCAAAAACCGCCGCCGAGCGGGCCGCCGTGGAGGCCGATGCGCGCGCCGTGCTGGAGCTGGCCCTGCCCGAAATGATGCGCTGCTGGCTCGGCACGCCGTGGGATTTCAGCGGCACTGCGAAAGAACCCGGCGCGGGGAAAATCGCCTGCGGGTATTTCGTGGCCACCGTCTTGAAAGACGCCGGCTTCCGGGTGGATCGCTTCCAACTCGCGCAGCAGGCGTCTGAAAACATCCTGCGCAGCTTTCTGCCGAAGGAATCGTGCGATCTCAGCGTCGGGAAGGACTACCAGGCCTTCGCCTCCGAGGCGGAAAAACGCGAACCCGGCGTTTACCTCGTCGGGCTGGACACCCATGTCGCGTTTCTCGTCGTCGGCGGCGAGGGTTTCCGTTTCATCCACTCCTCCGGTTCGCGGCCGTGGTGCGTGGTTGATGAAAACCGTGCGGATGCCGGAGTCCTCCAGCGCTCGAAGTGGCGGATGCTGGGAAATCTCACGGCGGAGCCCGCCGTCCTGAAACGCTGGCTCAAAGCGGAAAAAATCGTGGTGCGGGGAGCCTGAGTCCCGATCCACACGTTCCGCCTTGCGTCATCGCGGCGGATGGCGTTTCTTGCCGCCCGCATGTCTTTACTCCCTACCGCTGACCTCCTGGCGCTCGACACGGCTGCTTTAAAAAGCCGCTTGTCGAAACTCAGGAGGTATCTTTGACGTCCCGACCCTCGAAAACGAAATCAACACCCTCGAGGAGGCCATGGGCGCTCCCGAGTTCTGGAACGACTCGGACAAGGCGAAATCCATCAGCTCCAAGGCCGCCGGGCTGAAGAAGAAACTCGAAAGTTTCCTCAAACTGGAGTCCCGCGTGGCTGACATCGACGAAGGCGTCTCGCTCGCCAAGGAATACGACGATGCCGACCTCGCCCGCGAGGCGATCGCCAACGCCAAGGGCCTCGAAGACGACATCCGCGCCTACGAGCTGCTCACCCTGCTCGACCAGCCGAGCGATATTTCCCCGTGTTTCCTCGTCATCTCCGCCGGCGCCGGCGGCACCGAAGCGTGCGATTGGGCGCAAATGCTCCACCGCATGTACACCCGCTGGGCCGAGCGCAAGGGCTACACCGTCGAGACGCTCGACTGGCAGGACGGCGACGAAGCCGGCCTGCGCACCGCGACCCTGAAAATCACCGGCGACCACGCCTACGGCTTCCTGAAAAACGAGCGCGGCGTCCACCGCCTGGTCCGGATTTCCCCGTTCGACTCGAACGCGAAACGCCACACGTCGTTCGCCTCCATCGACGCGACGCCGGAAATTTCCAAGGAGATCAAAATCGAGATCAACGAGAAGGACATCGAGATCACCACCACCCGTTCCGGCGGCAAGGGCGGTCAGAACGTCAACAAGGTGGAAACCGCCGTCATCCTGCGGCATTTGCCGACGGGCATCCTGATCCGCTCCACCGCCGCGCGGACGCAGGGCGCGAACCGCGAGCTCGCGTTCGAGATCCTCAAGGCCAAGCTCTACACCATCGAGGAGGACAAACAAAAAGCCGAGGCCGATCGCGCCTATGGCGAAAAAGGCGACGTTTCCTGGGGCAACCAGATCCGTTCCTACGTTTTCCAACCCTATCAAAAAGTCCTCGACCTCCGCACCGGCCAGGAATCCGGCAGCATCCAGGAAGTCATGGACGGCGATCTCGACCCCTTCATCGAAGCCAAGCTCCGCGGCAAGGTCCGGGTGAAGGGCGCGAAGGACGAGGAGGATTGATCGAAGTCCTCAGCGACTCGACCCGCCGCGCGGACTTGGGCGAAAAGCGTGATGCCTATCTGACCCTCCCGTCCCTGAAAGTCCTGATGTTCGTGGAGCCGGAAAAACCGTCCGTCAGCCTGCACCGCAGGAAATCCGGCGGAGGATTCGCCATCGAGCATCACGTCGGGCTGGATGCGGTGATTCCCCTGCCGGAAATCGACGCCACATTGGCGCTGGCCGATCTCTATGATCGAGTGAAATTCGCGTAAGGCCCCCGTGGCGGCGGATTCCATCCGCCATGCCTTGGGCCGAGAAAGCTCAAAGCTCAATGAGCAAAGCGGCAACACAGGCCCTCGTGATCCGTAAAGGTATTCGGGCATAGCCGCCCCCGCTCACTCCTCCTGTTTCCCGGCAAACGCCGCTTGCAGGCCCGCCATCCGGGCCACCACCCGGCAGAACTCCGTCAACCCCGTTCCCTCAAGCAGTCGCGGTCGCGGCTCGATCTCCAAGTCACGGACCTGCTGGACAAGCACGTCCATTTCTCTAGCATCCAGCTACCTCCACCTGAACCATGTCGGACGAACTCACTCCATCCTCCGATTTTTTCACCGACGTGCGCGGCATCCTCGCCGATGCCCGGCGGGCCGCCTACACCGCCGTCAATACCGCCATGGTCGCCGCTTATTGGCAAATCGGACGACGGATCGTGGAAGAGGAACAGGGAGGATTGGCGAAATCCACATACGGCGTTCGGCTGCTTCCGGAACTTTCCCGCGCTCTCACCGCGGAATTCGGCAAGGGCTTCTCCTACGCCAACCTCCGGAATTTCCGCCAATTCTACCTCACTTACCCGCAAATGGAGATTTGCTACACACTGTGTAGCAAATTGACCTGGAGCCACAACCGATTGATCATGAGGGAGGAAAAGCCGGAGGCCCGTGAATATTACCTGCGACAGGCCTCTCGGGAAAACTGGAGCGTCCGCCAGCTTCAGCGCCAGATCGAGACCCATACCTACCAGCGCCTGCTCTCCACCCAGACCACCCCCGCCAGCACACCCGAAACACTCCCGGCCCAACCCTCCATCCGCGACTTCATCAAGGACCCCTATGTCCTTGAATTCCTCGGTCTGCCGGAAGATCCAGCCGCATCCGAGACCGAAGTGGAATCAGCCATCATTTCCCAGCTCCAGAGCTTCCTCCTGGAAATGGGCCATGGCTTCTCCTTCGTCGCCCGCCAGATGCGCGTCAGTACGGAGACCAGCCACTTCTACCTCGATCTCGTCTTCTATCACTATGTCTTGAAATGCTTCGTTATCATCGACCTCAAGACCACCAAACTCACCCATCAGGACATCGGTCAGATCGATATGTACGTGAGGATGTTCGACGACCTAAAACGCGGCCCCGACGACAACCCCACCATCGGCCTCATCCTCTGCACCGATAAGGACGAAACCATCGTCCAATACTCCGTCCTCAAAGGCAGCGAACAACTCTTCGCCGCCAAATACCGCACCGTCCTCCCCACCGAGGCCGAACTCATCGCCGAACTCGAACGCGAACGCCGTGTCATCGAGGGAAAACAGAACGGAGGCGACACATGACCCGCTCAAGATCCAAAACTCAAGATTTCTCGTCCTCCCCTTCCGCCACTTTCGCGGAGGGAATTTCCTGAAGGTTCCGGTAGGACGAGCGGGATTTCATCGCGAGCAGGTCGTCCGCTTTTTCCAGGATCACCGCCCGGCAGAACTCCGTCAGACTCTCCGCCTTCACAATCCGGCTGGCACGGTCCGCGCGGTCGAACTCCTCGGCGGTTTTGAAAATCTGGTTCCACGGCGGACCTTCGGGCTGCGCCTCGCGTTGCCGGGCCGCTTCCAAAGTGATCACCCGCTCGATGTCGTCCATGAACTCTTTCGTCCGTTTGCCCTTCGGCTGGAGATACTGACGAATCGTGTGCTCGCTCATCTTGAGCTGCACGGCAAGCCACTTCCGATCCTTCCCGATCGCCGCAAGTCGCCGCCGAATCTCCTGATGCTCGCTCACAATTCGAGCATACCGATACATCCGTGTTTCGGGAGCTCTCAGGAAGAACCCGCTAATTCAAATCGGGTTTTAATGCCGTCATTCATTGGATTCAAAGATCTAAAATCAATCGATCGCGTCATATCGCTTGCGAAATGTCGCTAGTTTTTGTCTTTATCCGCTACGGCAACCAGCCTCCGAAATCCGGATTTGATCCTCCTCGACAACATCACCAGCCTGCTCGGTGACGATCTGAAACGCACCGTCACCCACGGCGCGAAGCTCAAGATCGCCGCCTCGTGCTTTTCCATCTACGCCTACGAGGCTCTCAAAAGGGAGTTGGAGCAAATCGACTCGCTCGAATTCATCTTCACTTCGCCCACTTTCGTCCCGAACGACGTTTCCGACAAACTCCGCAAAGAGCATCGCGAGTTCCACATCCCGAAAATGGAGCGCGAGCGCAGCCTCTATGGCAGCGAGTTCGAAGTCCGCCTCCGCAACGAGCTGACCCAGAAGGCCATCGCCAAGGAATGCGCCGAGTGGATGCGGAAAAAAGCCACCTTCCGCTCCAACAAGGGCCGCGCACCCATGCAGCAGTTCGCCTGCACCAAGGGGGCGGAAAACGAGAGCGTTTACATGCCCCTCCATGGCTTCACCGCCGTGGACCTCGGTTACGAAAAGGGCAATGCAGTCTCGAATTTCGTCAACAAGTTCGACGAGCAGCCCATGACCGGCACCTGGCTCGCGCTGTTCGACCAAATCTGGAACGACCCCGAAAAGCTCGAAGACGTCACCGACCGCCTCTGCGACCACATTGCCTCGGTCTATCAGGAGAATTCGCCGCAGCGCATCTATTTCCTGATGCTCTACAACATCTTCAGCGAGTTCCTCGAAGACATCTCCGAAGACGTCCTGCCCAACGACCTCACCGGCTATCAGGACAGCCTCATCTGGCAGAAACTCTTCAATTTCCAGCGCGATGCCGCCACAGGCATCATCAACAAGCTGGAAACCTACAACGGCTGCATTCTTGCCGACAGCGTGGGCCTCGGCAAAACCTTCACCGCCCTCGCCGTCGTCAAATACTACGAGTTGCGCAACCGCTCCGTGCTCGTCCTCTGCCCGAAAAAACTCGCGGACAACTGGCTGAACTACAACCGCAACCTCGTCACCAATCTCTTCGCCAAGGACCGCTTCAACTACGACGTCCTCTGCCACACCGATCTCCTGCGCACCCGCGGCGAGTCGCTCGGCATGCCGCTCAACCGCGTGAACTGGGGAAATTACGACCTCGTCGTCATCGATGAGTCGCACAACTTCCGCAACAACAACCCCGGTGAGGAAGAGCGCGAATCCCGTTACGCGCGCTTGATGAACAAGGTGGTTAGAGCCGGCGTGAAAACGAAGGTCCTCATGCTTTCCGCGACTCCGGTGAACAACCGCTTCACCGACCTCCGAAACCAGCTCGCCCTCGCCTACGAAGGCGAGCCCGACCAGCTCCAGTCCAAGCTCCGTTCGGAAAAGAACATCGACGAAATCTTCCGCCGCGCCCAGACCGCCTTCAATGCGTGGTCCACCTTGCCGCCCGAAGAGCGCACCGCCACCGCCATTCTCAACGCGCTCGACTTCGATTTCTTCGAGCTGCTGGACAGCGTCACCATCGCCCGCTCGCGCCGCCACATTCAGACCTTCTACGACACCAAGGACATCGGCGAGTTCCCGGAGCGTCTCAAGCCGCTCTCGTTCCATTGCCAGCTCACCCAGCGCAAGGACGTCATCGGCTTCAATGAAATCTTCAACCGCCTCAGCGCCCTGACGCTCGCCGTCTATGCGCCGCTGGCCTACGTCCATCCGAGCCGTCTATCAAAATATCAGGACCTCTACGATCCCGATGGCGATGGCCACACCCGCAACCTCAGCCAGATCGGTCGCGAGGAAGGCATCCAAGCCTTGATGACCGTCAATCTCCTCAAGCGCCTTGAAAGTTCCGTGCATTCGTTCCGGCTCACTCTGGAGAGCCTCGAAGGAAACCATCAGCGCACTCTCGCGAAAATCGCCGCCTATCAGAAAACCGGCCGCGACGCCACCTTCGCCGATGTCGCCCCGGCCTTCGCCGAATACGAGCCTGACGAGGACGATGAACTCCCGGTGCCCGACAGCGACACCATCGGCTCGAAAGTTCAGATCAGCCTTTCCGACATGGATCTCCCGCGTTGGAAGCAGGAACTCGAAGGCGATCTCACCATCATCGGCAGCCTGCTCGATGAAATGCGGAAGGTCACTCCGTCCGACGATGCGAAGCTCCAGCACCTGAAGACCACCATCCTCAGCAAGCTCGCCTCGCCCATCAATGCGGGGAACAAGAAAGTCCTCATCTTCACCGCCTTCGCCGACACTGCGGATTACCTCTACGAGCACCTCGCGCCGTATTTCCTGGAAAACCAGAACCTGCACTCCGGCAAAGTCACCGGCTCCAACAGCCCGAAATCCACGCTGCCGAAGAGCTACGATTTCCAATCCCTGCTCACGCTGTTCTCCCCGCGCTCCAAGGAAAAAGCCGCCATCCTGCCCAAAGAAACCGGCGAGATCGACATCCTCATCGGCACCGACTGCATCTCGGAAGGCCAGAACCTCCAGGACTGCGATTACCTGATCAATTACGACATCCACTGGAACCCGGTTAGGATCATCCAGCGCTTCGGACGCATCGACCGCATCGGCTCGCAAAACAAATCCATCCAACTCGTCAACTACTGGCCGGACATCACGCTCGACGAATACATCAATCTCAAGGAGCGCGTCGAAAACCGCATGATCATCGCCGACGTCACCGCCACCGGCGACGACAACCCGCTCGACTCGAAATCCAACGACGTCTCTTACCGCCGCGAACAACTCCGCCGGCTTCAGGAGGAGGTTATCGATCTGGAGGACGTGAAAACCGGCATCTCCATCACCGATCTCGGCCTCAACGATTTCCGGATGGACCTCCTCAACCACGTGAAGGCCCACGGCGATCTATCAAATTTCCCCAACGGCATGCACGCCGTGGTCCCCGCCGCTCCCGAGCGCGGCCTGCCGCCCGGAGCCATCTTCGCCCTGCGGAACCGCAACGACGGTGTGAATATCAACCAGCAGAACCGGCTGCATCCCTACTATCTCGTTTACGTCGCGCAGGACGGGCAGATCCTCGTCAACCACACCGAGCCGAAGCGCCTGCTGGACCTCGTCCGCGCCGCTTGCAAGGAGCGTGCGGAAGCGCTGCCGGAAGCCTATCAGCCATTCAACAAGATCACGAAGGACGGCAGGAAGATGGAAACCTATTCCAATCTCCTCAACACCGCCATCCGCTCGATGATAGCGATCAAGGAGGAGAAGGACATCGACAGCCTCTTCACCGGCGGCCGCACCAGCGCCCTGCTCAACACCATCACCGGCATCGAGGACTTCGAACTCATCGCCTTCGTCGTCGTCCAGGAGGTGAAGCCATGAGCGCGGCAAACAAGGAGGGGCGATATCCGATCGCCCATGCCAATGATAAGTCGATGGATCGCGCGATGGCTCATCTCATCGTCCAGCCATTGGCATCGGCGGACGGATTCCGCCGCTCCTTGGGAAAACCATCACCCCAACATGCTCCGGCCTAACTCCACCGCATGTTCTTCTACCCGCCCCAAACCCTGTTCAACCGCGTGCTCCCCAAGAGCAAGATCTACGCGCATGCCAAGCCGGGCCGGGCGGTGAAGGAACTCTTCGTCTCCCGCATCGGCGAGATCGTGTGGAAACACAAACTCTCCCCGGAAACCCTCAAGCTTCCCGCCCGCCGCGGCATCACGGAAATCCAGGTCTTCGAGATCGCCCTGAAATCCGAGGAGTGCGAGGCCGTCCTGCTCCGCACCATCGACAAGGCCATCCCGTTTCCCATCCTCTTCCAGCTCACCCACGCCGACCGCATCCGCTTCGCCGCCTCCTACAAGCGCCCCAGCGATGCCGATGCCAGCCAATGGGTGATCGAGGCCTCCTTCGTCCTCCCGTGGCAATCCGCCACCGTCGAACGCCCGCCGCTGCCCGTCGCCCTCGATCTGGCAGCGCTCTACGATCAGCTCATCCGCCGCCACATCCCGCTGGCATCGAGGCACGGTGAATCCATCCGTGACCAAATCGCCCGCCATCTTTGTATCGAGTCGAAACAACGCGAAGCCCAACTATTGGAAAACCGCCTAACCAAAGAGCGCCAGTTTAACCGCAAGGTCGAACTGAACGCCACTCTCCGTGCCCTCAACTCGGAACTTTCCGATCTATCGAACGCCACAATTGGAGCGCGGAATTTATTCCGCGCGAAACCCGAAGCGTCACAGGCGGAATAAATTCCGCGCTCCAATTCGTGCCTAAACAAAACATC
>JBIHZT010000590.1:0-2857 GCA_044240265.1 Luteolibacter sp.
GGCGCGACGAACAGCAGTTCAGCCTCCACGCCGCGCCGGTGAACGTGGCGGACAAGCTGCGGCCGCTGTTGTTTTCCGGGAAAAAAAGCCTGGTGCTGACCAGTGCCACGCTCGGGGTGGGCGATCCCAAGCTCGGCTACTTCCGCGGCCGCGTGGGCGCGGAAAACGCGCGGGCGCTGTGCATCGGCAGCCCCTTCGACTATCAGCGGCAGATGAAGATCCGCATCTACAAAAGCGTGCCGGATCCGGGGACGCCGCGCTACGACGAGCTGCTGGCGGAGGGGATCCGCCAGTCCGTGTTAGAGAGCGACGGCCGGGCCTTCGTGTTGTTCACCAGCTACCGCACCATGCGGGACGCGGCGCAGCGGCTGGAGCACTTTTTCCGCACCCAGGGCTGGCGGGTTTTCATGCAGGGCGACGGCATGCCGCGGCACAAGATGATCGAGGAATTCCGCAACGACGTGCACAGCGTCCTATTCGGAACGGATAGTTTCTGGACCGGCGTGGACGTGCCGGGCGAGGCGCTGTCCAACGTGGTTGTGACGCGTCTGCCCTTCGCCGTGCCGGACCATCCGTTGACGGCGTCGCGGCTGGAAGCCATCGAGGCGGCGGGCGGGAATCCGTTCATGGACTACTCGGTGCCGGAGGCGATTTTAAAGATGCGCCAGGGCGTCGGCCGCCTGATCCGCACCGAGCGCGACAAGGGGCTGGTGTGCATTCTGGACAACCGGATTCTCACCAAGCGCTATGGCCAGGCCTTCCTCAAGGCGCTGCCGGACGCGCCGGTGGAAATCATCGGTTAAGCGGGAAACGCTGCCAGCCGCGAGATGGCGGTTTTCAGCAACGCCGCGTCCCACTGCCCGGGCGCGGTGGCGGTGGCTCCGAGGTAGCCGTAGTTCAAAACGCTGCCGCACTGGGCGCAGAGCAACCGGGAAACGGGGGCCAGCGGACCCATGCCCATGGTGGCAACGGGGATGCCGTGATCCGCCAGTTGAAACTCGGCGAGACGCGCCAGATCCGCCGGCGTCGCGAGTCGGGCGGCGGCCTTGAAGACGGCGGCTCCGGCGGCTTTTGCCTGCTCGGCGGCGCGCTCAAGATCCGCCGTCGGCGGGAGGCGGTTGAAGTCGTGACACGAGGCAACCCAGGGAATCCGGCGGGCCGCGAGCTCGGCGAGGATTTCCCTCATTTCCCGAATGCTCGCGACCTCCACATCCACGCACGCCGCCTGATCCAGCGCCTCCCGCAAAAGCTTCATCCGGCTGGCCGGGGACAAAGAGCCCGCGCCGCCCTCGTCCTCCCGCCGGGCGGTGAACAACAGCGGGATTTCTGACAAATGGCTCCACGGCGGGGAGTCGTTCCTGACGTCGCCCGGACCCAGTAAATCCAGCCGGATTTCCGCCAAATCGCAGGATTCCCGGACCCTTGTGGCAGGGGTTGTTTGCAAATCCAGCAGGCTGCCGAAGCTCCCGACCACTCTCGGCTGCCGGTCGTCAGATGAAAATTGCACATGCGCCATGGCGAAGTGATGCGTGGCAAATGGCAGCGCGTCAACCGCTTGTGACCGACATCCGCCCCAAGGTGGATCCACCCCGGGCGAAAATTTCGTGAAAAATCGTGATTTTCTCTGGTCAACCCGAAACCCAACTCCCTACCTTCCTCTTAAACCCACACGGTATGAAGTCACCACTCCGCAAATCGCTCGCTCTCACGTTTTCCGCAATCATCGCAGCAGTTACCCTCGGCAGTGCTTTTGGCCAGGCGGTGAAAGTGACCGGGGACAATCCCGAGTTTGACGATCTTCCGTCGCCCCAGTTCGCCGGGGTGAAGAACAAGCGCTTCACGCCGCTGAACTGGCTGGAAATTGAGACCAAGCTCAATATCCAGATGAGTCCCGAGCCAGTGACCAAGACTTGTGACAAGCTCACCGTCAAGTGGTACATCGCGGTGAAAAACCGCGATAAACCCGGCACTTTCATGCTCCTCACCAAGGACATCGAGCACGTGAACGTGCCGGTCGGTGAGGATGTCTATTGCTCGGTTTTCCTCTCGCCCGCATCACTGCGGCGGATCACCGGATCCGACTCGGGAGGGAAGGGCGCTGTCGAATACGTCGGCTACGAAGTGCTCGTCAGTGGTGAGAAAGTCGCCCAAGGCACCAACAAAGGCAAACCCGGCTGGTGGAACGCCGCCTCTGAAAAAATCTCGCGCAGCGAAGCGGTGCCGCTTCTCAACAAGAACGAAACCCCTTTCCGCGACATGTGGTGGGACCGCTACCCGGAAATCTCCGTGGAACGTCGCTGAACAGGTCGCTTCCCGGCCCCTTCACGCAATTTGGTTTTTCTCATATCTCAATTGAATCATGGCTGACAATCAGACCACCGTCGCACTCAATATCGGATCCCAACGCATCGGCATGGCTGTTTTCGAGGTTTCGAAAAACGGCAGCTTGATTCTCACCGCCTACGAATCGGAATCCATCGTCGCCGATCCCGCGCTCGACGCCTCCAAGATCTCCCAGACCCGGGTCGCCATCGCGGATCTCGCCCAGCGCCTCAAGGTCGGCAAAACCAAGGCCCGCTACGCCATCTCCGGGCAGTCGGTCTTCACCCGCTTCGTCAAGCTCCCGCCGCTTCAGGACGACAATATCGAACAACTCGTCACCTTTGAGGCCCAGCAACACGTGCCGTTCCCACTGGCCGAAGTCGTCTGGGACTACGAGATGATCGAAGGCTCCGCCGAAAAGGAAGTCGTCATCGTCGCCATCAAGGCGGATGCCCTCGATGAAATCAACTCCGCCGTCAATGACAGCGGCCTCGGCACCTCGGAGGTCGATGTCGCCCCGATGGCAATTTACAAC
>JBIHZT010000591.1:0-2854 GCA_044240265.1 Luteolibacter sp.
GTGGCCGTGGAGTTGGCGGAAGCAAGGAAGTTGGTTGCCGACGGCTTGGCGGAGGAAGCTGTGGTCGTCGCGCGGATTCACTCGCGCTTCACCTACCGGATGCACGACTTGAGCGAATTTATGAAGACCCTGATGCAGCGGTTCACCAAGTGGTTCAACCGGATGCATTCCCGGCAGGGAAATCTGTGGGAGGACGTCTTCAAAAGCGTGATCGTAGAGGACGGCGCGGCGGCGAAGACGGTGGCTGCTTACATTGATCTGAATCCGGTGCGTGCGGGGATCGCGACAGATCCGGCGGATTATCGCTGGAGCAGCTACGGGGAGGCGGTCGGCGGCGGCACGAGAGGGAATGGGAAAAAGGCGCGGGCCGGGTTGGTTAGAGCACTGCGGGCGCACCAAGGGGTGGAGGCGGATGCGGCGTTTTGGGCAAGCGATGTATCGCGGGAGTATCGCAAAATCCTAATGGCGGGTGCGATCGAAAAGATAACAGAAGGCGTGGCGCCGGACGAGACCCCCGTCACGAAGACCTCGCGCAGAGGAATTTCCCAGGAGAGCACCGAAAAAGAACATGCCGACAATGGAGAAATCCCCCTTGGGAAAATGCTACGCTGCCGGATCCGCTATTTCACCGCCGGCGCGGTGATCGGCAGCCGGAGTTTCGTGGATGACGCGTTCACGAATGCCCGTGAGCGCTTCGGATCAAAACGCAAAACCGGAGCGAGGAAACTTCGAGGAACCGCCTCACCCGCCGACGCATTGCTGTGGAGCCTGCGCGATTTGAAAAAAGGGATTGCGTGACCTCGGCGGCTCATCTTGCTGAAAACCGACATCATGCTATCCGGGTAAAAACGCTGATCCGCCATTTTCCCGCATAATGGGTCCGGGTGTCATTCTACTTGGCGACATGCGAGTCGGATTTTCGCGAGATCTTCGCGGTTGACCAGAAATGGAAATTTCCTAAGTTTTCCTCAGTGGAACACCTCCTCAGCGGAAAACTCATGAGCCCCCTTCTTTCAGGGTTGGCCGCCCGTTGACATTTTCTTTTCTTCACTTTTGTTCACCGGACCGCCCATCTTGAGGCGCGGCGGTTTCTTTCCCACTTTTTCCCGTTTCCAAAATGCATCCGACTTCTCTCTCGAAATACCGGCCCTTCCCGACCGTTTCCCTGCCCGACCGCACCTGGCCGGACCAGACGCTGACGCACGCGCCCGAATGGTGCTCCGTCGATCTCCGCGATGGCAACCAGGCGCTACCGCAGCCGATGTCGATCGAGGAGAAACTTGATTTTTTCGATCTGCTCGTGCGCGTCGGCTTCAAGCAGATCGAAGTCGGCTTCCCGTCCGCTGCGGACACGGAATTCAATTTCCTGCGCCGCCTGATCGATGAAAACCGGATTCCGGAAGACGTGACGATCCAGGTGCTGGTTCAAACCCGCGAAGCGCTGATCCGCCGGACCTTCGAGGCCATCGACGGGGCGAAGCGCGCCATCGTCCACATTTACAACTCCACCTCGCCGCTCCAGCGCCGCGTCACGTTCGGCGACGCGTCGCGCGAGTCGATCAAACAAATCGCCATCGACGGCGCCGAGCTGGTGAAAAAACTCGTGCCGACGGTCCCGCGCACCGAGGTGGTTTTGCAATATTCGCCCGAGTCGTTTTCAGACACCGAGCTGGATTTCGCCCTGGAGTGTTGCAACGGCGTCATCGACGTCTGGCAGCCGACCCAGGAGCGTAAAATGATCATCAATCTGCCGGACACCGTCCAGTGGACCACGCCGAACGTGCACGCCGACATGATCGAGTGGATGTGCCGGCACTTGAAAAACCGCGATTCCGTCATCGTTTCGCTGCACACGCACAACGACCGCGGCACCGGCGTGGCCGCCACCGAGCTCGGGCTGATGGCGGGCGCGGACCGCGTCGAGGGCACGCTTTTCGGCAACGGCGAGCGCACGGGAAATCTCGACATCATCACCGTCGCGCTGAATTTGAACAGCCACGGCATCGCCACAGGGCTGGATTTTTCCGACCTGCAATCCATCCGTATCGTTTACGAACGGGTGACGCGTCTCAGCGTGCCCGAGCGCCAACCCTACGCCGGCGAACTCGTCTTCACCGCCTTCTCCGGCTCCCATCAGGATGCGATTAAAAAAGGTCTCGACCGCCGGACGCAGGAACTCGAGCTGAACGCCGACACGCCGTGGGGCGTCCCGTATCTCACCATCGATCCGCAGGACATCGGCCGTTCCTACGAAGCGATCATCCGCATCAATTCCCAGTCCGGAAAAGGTGGCGTCGCCTACGTGCTCGACCGCGAGCATGGCTTCGATTTGCCGAAATCCATGCACCCGCAGGTCGGCAAGCGCATCTACGACCTCGCCGACGAACTTGGCCGCGAGCTCACCACCGATGAAATCCGCGAGGCGTTTTTCGAGGAGTTCGTGAATATTTCCACGCCGCTGGACCTCATTGACTACGAGCTCATCCACCAGACCGGCGAGCGCGGACAGGTCCAGTGCAAGGCCAGTATCCTCATCGACTGCGAGAAAAAAGCCATCGAAGGCTTCGGCAACGGCCCCATCAACGCCTTCGTCCACGCGCTCGAAGGAGCCGGGCTCAAGGACTTCAAGGTCACCGACTACCGCTCCCACGCGGTGCGCGGCGGCTCGGATGCCAGCGCCGCGTCCTACGTCCAGGTCCAGCACAACGACGGTCGCCTGCTTTGGGGTGCCGGCGTGGATCCATCCATCGAGATGGCCGGACTCAAGGCGCTGGTCGCCGCGTGGAATCTCCTGCGGGCGTGAGCCTCACAGCTCGACCTGGAAGAAATCCCGCATCACCTCGCGGTAAACGTC
>JBIHZT010000592.1:0-2852 GCA_044240265.1 Luteolibacter sp.
CGATCCGACCTTCGGGCCGGTCTGGCCGAAGCGGGCGTTGTCGGCGGCGATGGTGAGGTCGCAGACGATGTGCAGAACGTGGCCGCCGCCGATGGCGTAGCCGGCGACCATGGCGACGACGGGCTTGGGCAGGGAGCGGATTTTTTTCTGAAGATCGAGCACATTGAGGCGCGGCACGCCGTCCTCGCCGATGTAGCCGGCATGGCCGCGGACTTTCTGGTCGCCGCCGGAGCAGAAGGCGAGGTCGCCGGCACCGGTGAGGATGATGGCGCCGACTTTGGGATCCTCATGCGCGAGATCAAACGCGACTAACATTTCCTTCACCGTCTGCGGGCGGAAGGCGTTGCGCACTTCGGGCCGGTTGATGGTGATTTTGGCGATGCTACCCTCATCCGTCGTTTCATAACGGATGTCCTCGAATTCTCTCACGGTGGACCACATAGGGCGGTAGGTTGAACGATGCTCCGCCGCGCCGCAACCCCGCATCCGGGCGGAATCAGCCCTTCACTGGATTTTTTCCGGAGCGCACCACGCGCTTGCGACCTTCAGTTTGAACGGAGTCTTCACCACCGCCAGAACCAGCGCCCCGAAGAGATACGGATCCTTGAAATGGCGCCCTCCGAGAAAGCGAAAGGCATCGCTCAGGGCCCGCGCCGCCGCCCGGAAACGCCCTTCCAGAACCAATGCGCCGGATCTCCAAATGAGCTTTTTCCCGGCATACTTGAACAAATACCGGTGCCCAAGGCGGTCTAACCGCGATCGCTCCCCGGGACTGGCGAGCGGCACGTTTTTGAAAACGACCTTGCGCAGGTTGTCCGCCATGCGCGGCAGGTTCAGTGACGCGTTGGAATCGTGGACCCGATAGAAAAGAGCGTTGCGGCCGTATTTCCGCATGCCGCCGATGCGCGAGAGGCGGATCCACAGGTCGAGATCGTCCACGCCCCAGATCTCCGGATCGAAGCCGCCCGCCCTCTCGAGCGCCGAGCGCCGGATCAATGTCTGCCCGGGCGAGCCGAAGGGGTTGCCCTGGAAAAAATCCGCGGTTTCCAACGTTTGGTAGGAATCCTCCGCAAGTTGGGTTTTGCGGCGCGTCGGCTTGCCGGTGTCACAGGCACCGCCGACGAGCACGGCGTCCGTCCCGTCGAGGCAGCGGACCTGCCATTCGAGTTTGTCCTCCGGCCAGGTGTCGTCATCGTCTAGCAGTGCCACGAAATCCCCATTCGCCATGGCGATGCCGGTGTTGCGCGCGGCGGCCACGCCGGCATTCCGCTGGAGGTGGTAGATGATTTTCCCGGTCTCGATGTATGGCCGCAGCACCGCCTCGGTGTCATCCGGACTGCCGTCGTTGATGACGATGATTTCAAAGTCCCGGAAGCTCTGCCGCAACACGGAGTCCACCGCGTCGGTGATGAACCGGGCATGGTTGTAAGCGGGAATGATGACCGAAACGCGCGGCATTCAGGGTGTTCGGAGTGATCTAGCGGGCGATCGCCACCAGGATCGCCTTCTGCGCGTGGAGGCGGTTTTCCGCTTGTTGGAAAATCGTGTCGGCGTGGAGTTCCAGCACTTCGTTGCTGATTTCCTTGCCGCGGTAGGCGGGCAGGCAGTGGAGGACAATGTGGCCCGGGGCCGCGTGTGTTAGCAGGCTCGCGTCGACCTGGAAGCCGGCGAATTCCTGTTCCTTCTCCTGCTGGTCTTCCTGGCCCATGGAGAGCCAGACGTCAGTGTTGATGACGTGCGCGCCCTCGGCGGCGGCTTCGGGATCGGAGGTGATGGTGACGTTAGGCGCATCGAGGTCCGCCATGAATCCTTTGGGCGGCTGGCAGGATGGAGGCGAGGCGACGACGAGCTTGAAGCCAAGGCGCTTCGCCGCCCACATCCACGAACGCGTCATGTTGGAAAACCCGTCGCCGATGAAGGCGACTTTCTTGTCCTCCCAGCTGCCGAGTTTTTCCTGGATGGTCAGCAAGTCCGCGAGAATCTGGCAGGGATGCTCGTCATCGGTGAGCGCGTTGATGGTCGGCAGCTTGGAAAACTCCGCGAAATCGACGACGTCCTGCTGGGCGAAGGTGCGGATGATCACGCCGTGCACCATGCGGCCGAGCACGCGGGCCGTGTCCTTGATCGGCTCGCCACGGCCGAGCTGGATGTCGTTTTTCGATAGAAACATCGGGAATCCGCCGAGCTCGCGGATGCCGACTTCGAACGACACGCGGGTGCGCGTGGACGACTTGGTGAAAATGAGCGCCCACGTTTGTCCGGCGAGCGGCTGGCCTTCGCGACCGCGCTGGCGCTTCAGGTGCGCGGCGGAGTCCAGCAGGTGCTGGATTTCCTTGGCGCTGAGTTCTTCGATGGAGAGGAGGTGTTTCATTCGAGTGCTAGAATTCTGAAAGGACGGAGTGGATGGTGACCAGCGCCTCGTCGATCTCGGCGTCGGTGACGTTGAGCGGGGGCAGCAAGCGGAAGGCATTGGGACCCGCCGGCGGGACGAGCAGGGCGCGTTCCATCAGTTTGTTGACCACGACGAGCGCGGGTGTTTTCCCTTCCGGAGTCGGGATCATTGCGGGGTCGAGGGCGATGCCGATCAGCAGGCCCTGGCCGCGGACTTCGGTGATGACGGGCAGGTTCCACGAGCGGATGGTTTCGCGGATGCGGACTTCCTGGAGGATCGCGTTCATGGCGAGTTCCTTGCCACGGATTTCCTTGAGCACCGCGAGCGAGGCGGCGCAGACGAGCGGGTTTCCGCCGTAGGTGGAGCCGTGCGAGCCCGGTCCCATCAGGGAGGAAAGCGCGGTGCCGTCCTCGGCGACCGCGCGGTCGCTGAGCCAGAACGCGCCGATCGGCACGCCGCC
>JBIHZT010000078.1:0-10098 GCA_044240265.1 Luteolibacter sp.
CGTCGTTGGAAAAATGCGTAGCGTCATTAAACTTCACATTGGTAACGCCAGTATAAGTCGTCCCCAAGTCGATATATTGAATGTTGCCCGTGGACTGCGCCGGGGTCACAGTCTGAAGGTTGGCCGACCATGTGACGCCGTTATCGATGGAAGTTTGAAGGCCGAATGTGCTGATGCCACGATTTGGTGCAGTTCCATTCTCCCAGTAATTGCCAATCAGGATTCCGCTGAACGAGTAAGTTCCGCCCAAATTGAACACAAGGTCAAGTGTCTTGGGATTATTACTAAGCTGAAAACGGACGCCGTTCACATCGGGGTTGCCGACGGTTACCGTTGGCAAGACTGCGGTGTTCACAGTCGTGCCGAACGGAGTAGAAAGACCGCTGTTGTCGATCAGGCTGGTCAAACTATTTGTTACATTATAGGCGCTGGTATCTGTATAGGTGGCTCCGGTGGGAGTAATGACGTTGACGATCGCCGCATGGGCTTGGCTGGCGGTTCCTGCGAGTGCCAGCGCGAGGCTTGCGCTGAGAGTGCTATATTTGTTTTTCATGTTTGGGGCTTTTGTTGGGTTCGTGTGGTTCTTGTGGAATTTGTGGTTTGTATATTTCAAGGAGAGCATCGGGTGGTTTTGAGACGGTTGGGTTAATTTGCGCGGACTTGGATGAAGAGCTTTCCAGGCAAGGGGGTGCCTGGAAGGTTGGAGAGTGTGACGTTGATGGTTTCCACGCCATTGCCGTCGGGAGAGCCCTCCGGTTGGCTTGCTCCGGTGTCCTCGGCCCAGGCGCTGAGGTCGGTGGAATACCAGACGGTGTAGGTGAGGTTGGTCAGGCCGTTGTCGCGGCGCTGGTAGCTGAACTGGCCGGTGGCCTTGTTCAAGGCACCGGTGATGGGATTGACCGAGGAACCGCTGTTCGGGATCAGGCCGAAGGCGTATTCCGCTTGGTTTTTGACGCCGTCGTCGTCGAGATCGTCGCCTTCGCTGCCGGCGGTGAGGCCGTAAGTGGAGCCCCAGGCGTCGTAGTCGTTGGCGGAAGGACCGTTGCTGACGGTGAGGGTGCCGGTGCCGGTGATGAGACCACCGGAATTACCGGAGCCATAGACTCCTGGGGATTTCTGGACACCGCCGAGCCAGAGTTCGTCGATGGTATCGGTGCCGGTGTAGTTCAGGTTGAGGGTGCAACCGGAGTCCACGGTCACGTCGGCGGTGTTCGCGAGGGCGGTGTTGGTGGTCCCATTGCCGAGGCTAAGCGTGCCGCCGTTCAGCGTGGTGTTTCCGGTGTAACTGTTCGTGCCGGAGAGGGCGAGTGTCCCGTTGCCGACCTTGATGAAGCCACCGTTGTTGCTCCAAGAGGTGCAGTTGGCCACGACGCCGGTGATGTTCAGCGTGCTGTCGTCATCGACGGTGATGATGTTGTTATTTCCATCCAGACCCATCCGGGCGCTGATTGTGGAGGTGGTGGCCCCGCCGGCGGTGATTTGCTCGTTGCCGTTGTAGAGGAACAGCGCGCCGAGTCCTTCGACGAGGAATCCGCCGCCACCGGTGACCGAGCCGCCGTTGAGATAGAGGTTGGTGATTCCATTCGCGAATCCGTCGCCTTCACTGAAATGGAGTGTGCCGCCGGTGTTCACCGTCACGGATGGAATGTTGGTGGAAGATGCCCAAGGGTTGGCTCCGCCGAAGGTCCATTGACCACTGGTTTCCAAGGTGCCGCCGTTGTTGATAGTGACCGGCCCGGAGCCAAAGGTGCTGGATGAAACCGCGAGGGAGCCCCCGTCAATGGTGATGCCGCCGGAGAAACCGTTGGCACCCGTCAGAGTGAGCGTGCCCGTGCCGCTCTTCGCCAATGCGCCGGGACCGGAAATTGAGCCGCTGAGAGTCTGGCCCGCCGAGCTGGCGAAGGAAAGAGTGCCCGCATTCGCGATGATGCCCGCAAAATTGCCGGAATCCATGGTGGCGGCATCCACCATGGAAACGGTAGCTCCAGATTGAATCGCGACGTTTCCTCCGCTGACATCGCTGGTGCCCGAGACGGTGAGTGTCGAAGTTCCACTATTCCAGACAGCGGCGCTCCAATCCGTGCCGTCGGCCACGGTCACCTGCCCGATGAGAGCGGTGCCAGTGAGGGTTGGAAGCCCCGAGAAGTGGGCATTGGAGTCCGCGCCCGCGGAGACAACCAGACCGGGGAAAGAGCCAGGACTGGCCACGAATCCCGCGAATGCGCTCCCGCCGATGGTCCAGGTGGCCGTGGCACCGTCGGCGAAACTGGCGTTCGGCCCGGTAGCACCGCTGATCGCGGTGAATCCGGGCGCGGCACCCGGGGCGCTCCACGCGCCGTTCGCCTTGGAAACCTGGCCGGCATTGATGTCACCGCCATAAATCGTATCCACCGTGAAGTTGAGGTTGACGCTGCCGCTGATGCCAGCGCCCTCAAGCGAGGAGAGATCGAAGTGGGCGTAGGTGGCGTCGCTGGCGGCACCACGCCAATAGACGGCACCCGGGTCAGGGGTTCCGAACGTTCCAAGGCTGAATCCCAAGGCACGTGCCGTGTCGGTGGCGGTGATGGAGAACGGCGTGACACCGCTTCCGGTGCCGAAGACGTAATCGACCGCCATGACGGCGGGGGAAGCCGCAAACAGCGCGGCGCAGGAAATTGCGAAGATTGAAAAACGGGAATTGCAACGGGGTTTCATGAGTTTGGGGCTGGTTTTATGGGGGTTGATGCGGTTGCTCAGACCGAAAAGACGAGGATTTCGATGGGCTGGAAACGGAAGTGGTCCGTGAGCAAGCGGAACCTAAGTGGATTATGAAATTCCGACTAGTCGCTCAAATGAGCGACTAGTGGAGGTGGCGGGGAACTCCCCCCCTTTGATTGCCGATTGTTGATTTTGGATTTTTGACCGGAACCTCGCCCTTGGGGCCAGTTAGCGCGCGGCGAGGCCGCCACGCCGTAACCTGGGTGGCCTTACGGTGCCGGCGTCACGAGCAGGCGAACGAACTTCTTGTCCTCGCCAGGAGGCAGGAGGCAGGATATCGAGGTAGTGGTGTCAGTGCCGGTGACGCCCGTCCAGGTGCTGAGGTCTGGCGAGGTTTGGATCTGCCAGGTGCCGTTGTAGGCTGGATCCTTCGTCCAGGTGACCGTGTTGGTTGCGTCCAGGCCGGGCATGGCCGTGAATGAGGAACCGGTTTGCCCCATGAAATACTCGATGCCATTTTCCACGCCGTCATTGTCGTGGTCCTGACCCGGGGTTTGGCCGGGCGCGTTGGTGTCGGCCCAGTTGGCGAAATTGTTTGCAGGAGGGGTCATCCACTTGCCCATCAAGTAGGCCTCGACGGACAGACGCTCCAGTTCGGTAAGGACGCGATCGTAGATGATCACTTCGGCCTGGTATTGATTGCCGGCATGGGCGTCTGCGCGGTCTTTGTTGAAGGAGTCGGCTTGCACATTGCCGGTGGTGATGACTTCCACCAGGTTGAATCCGTTGTGGAGATTCGTCGGCATGGCGTCGGTGGTGCCGTTCACCAAGGTTCCATTCACGTAGGTGGAACCGCCGTTAATATTGGGGCTCGCAGCCCAACCCAACCACAACGGATCGGCGGGATTGTCATCGCCAGGGCGGTGGAAATGGTATGCGGTGCTATCAGTAAGCAAGAAGCCGTTGCCTTTGAACACGGAAAAGACGGTGCGAATGGCGCTGTCCCTGGTGAAACTCAAGGCAGCGCTGTTAGCGGCGCTGGTATTTTTCGCGAAATAGACGGCGGGCAGTCCGGACTCGGTGCCCGCGTTGGCGACATAAACCGGCGCGGCATTATTCCTGTCGCCCGGCACCGTGGCGTGGGCGGCATTGCCGCTCAGGTCGTTCCAGGTGGTCACGCGATCGCCGTTCACCTCGTCGATTTGCGAAGCGTCAAACCAGCGGCTGTACCCGCTCACCGGCGGGGTCTCTGGGGCGCTCGCTACGATGATGCTCACCGTCGCGGCCGCAGAGTCGAGCAATCCGTCGTTGGCCTTGAAGGTAAAACGATCCACTCCATTGTAGTGAAACGCGGGGGTATAGGTCACATTGGGAGGCGTGCCGCTGAGGGTGCCGCTCGCGGGCTGGGTGACGATGGTGTAGGTGAGCGGGTTGCCATCCGCGTCGGTGGCGCTCAGGGTGATCGGTTTGGGCGTGTCTTCCGTCGCTCTTACGTAGCGGGCGGTGGCCACTGGTGGGTTGTTGGGAGGGGGCTCGATTTCGAGTTTGATGACGGTATCGAGATCATTCCACGAAATGCCGTCCGGAAGGGAAACGGTGTATCCGGTGGTGGCATCTCCCTGCAGGGAAACAAGCGCGCCACCGGGCAAAATGCTGGCAGACCGAACGTGGGCTCCGTTGGCGGGTTTTCCGATGACGAGTGTTTTGGAATCCGGTGGGCGAAGAACGTGCAGGTAGGTGGCGGAGCCGTCCGGAGCATCGGTGGCGACACCCCAGCCTTTTTGTTCGAGCCACTGATGGTCTTCGGTGACGAAGACCTTGCTGGCATTCGTGTTTTTGATCGATTCGGCGACTGGCGCGATCCGTTGGTTCAATTCAACCAACCGTTCCCTAACATTGCCTTCCCAGAGGGTGCCATTGGGCTGTTCGGCGACCGTTCCCGGGAAGCAGCCGGCGGAGACGGCCAGGCCACCGGAGTCCGATAGGGCCGCTTGCAACACGAGATAACGATACATGTCGGCGGCAGAAAACTTGGCGTTATTGGCCTTGTTGGACGCCCACCAGCTCCCGCCAACCACCAGTGCCACCTGCTCCTTGGTTCCGGGCCAGGTGAAGGCGTTGTCTTGTTTGGCGGCAGGATTTAACCCAACCAGCCCGTATTCGCCGGTGATTTCACCGACTTCCCACGCCCGGTAGTCGGCGGCGACCCAATCGGCGCAGGGGTTTTTATCGCGAACTCCCGCCACGTTGGCCGTGAGGATGAGCGCCGGATTGTGTTTCAGGAGGGTTTCGCGGAACTTCGGCTGGTCGATGCAGCCGTGCCACGAGTTCCTGCCGTTGTGGGCATACATGCCGTCGAACCACAGGCCCTGGATGCGGGTGGCGTAACGCTCGCAGAGTTCATCGAAGAGTTCGTTCTGGAACATGTTCCATTTGGCATGGCCGCTGTCACATTCAAACCAGCCGGTGTTTTCCTGATCCTCAGGGCTGAAGTCGTGGCCATCCACGGGATGCACGTAGAGGTGAAGTTCGATGTTTCGTCTCTTCAGCGCGTCGGCCAAAGGAGCGATGACATCCGTATCAGAATAGGTCTTCCAATTCCGTTCGTGGGTGCTGCCGGGCATGCGGCGGTCGTCCCGCCAGCGCTTGTTCACCGCACTGGGATAGAGCATGCGGGCGCCGAAATGATGGACGGTGAAAATGACATACTCGACCCCGAAATCCGCCGCGTCGCGGGCGAACTGTTCGACATCGAATCTATTGGCCAACTCATCGATGTCCTGCACCGATTGGTTGGTATTGGGATCAACCGTCAGAGCTGGCACGTAGTGGACGAACAATCCAAACTTCTGCCGCTGGTAGCGCTGGTGCGCCTCCGTGACGCGCTGGGACTCCAGGGATGCCGCTGGTGGGGCCGAATGGGCGGCGAGTGAACATCCGAGCAGAATGGCAAGAACGGTCACCTTGCGGGCGACGAATGCGGGCATTGATTCTTTAGAAACGGCGGGTGGTTTTGGGGAATTCACGCTGAGTGGTGGAGGCTTCTATCCATGCGAGCGGGACACGGAAAATCCAATAACCGTGCCCCGCTCTTGGGATTGCCCCTCCAGAGGCAAATTTTAAAACCGGTAGGGCGTGACCAGCTTGCCCGGCGTAGTCTTACGAAGCCTGGGCCGGGCGCGCCCACTTGTCCCTAGCGGATGAAGAAGTCGAAGGTCTGAAAGTCGAAAGTCAGGAAGGGAAAAAGATGGGATGCCGAAGCTGTCGGATCTTTTGCTCTAACTGATGAGCCGAAACACCGGCTCTCCTTTACGCACGGCGACGGCGCAGCAGTGCAAGCACGCCAAGGCCACCGAGAAGCGCGGTGCTGGGTTCGGGGACGACGGTGAACCTGACTTCATTCAAGCCCATAAGATCTGCCCCGTCGTTGGAAAAATACGTAGCGTCATTAAACTTCACATTGGTGACGTTAGTATAAGTCGTCCCCAAGTCGATGTATTCAATGTTGCCCGTGGACTGCGCCGGGGTCACCGTCTGAAGGTTGGCCGACCATGTAGCGCCGCTGTCGGTGGAAATCTGAAGGCCGAATGTGCTGATGCCACGATTTGAGAGGCCGGGATCATTATTTTCCCAGTAATTGCCAATCAGAATCCCGCTGAACGAGTTGCTGCCGGTCAATGCGAACACAAAGTCAGCTTTCAGGGGAGAGTTCATCTGCATGCGGTAGCCACTCACATCGGGGTTGCTTTCGGTTACCGTTGGCAAGGATGCGGTGTCCACAGTCGTGCCGAACGGAGTAGAAAGCCCGCTGTTGTTGATCAGATTGGTCAAGCTGCCCACTTGATTGTAAGGACTGGAATCTTCAAGAGTGACTCCGGTGGGAGTAATGACGTTGACGACCGCCGCATGGGCTTGACTGGCGGGTCCTGCGAGCGCTAGCGCGAGGCTGGCCGTGATGATGCTGTATTTGCTTTTCATGTGTTTGTCTTTTTGGGTTCGTGTGTTTGGTTTAGTCGGGCCGACAAGGTGGGAATGCCGCGGGGCTGGAAACGGAAGTGGTCCGTGAGCAAACGGAACCTAAGTGGATTATGAAATTCCGACTAGTCGCTCAAATGAGCGACTATTGGAGTATTGGGCGAAATTCCCCCGAGAGACGCCCCATAAGCGCCAACATCAGACATCCTGTTCCGGGCGGAAAAAGCTTTGGCACATGTTCGCTCTGGCGAGGTAGGATTTCTTACGGGCCAACGGCCCATCCCATGCCAGCCTAGGCCAGCCTAGGCCAACTGCCTGGGTGGGCTGTCGAGTCGGGCATTCAGGGCTGAAAGCCCGGCCTATCCCGGCGTTTGCTCCACAGGCGGCGTTTTGGAGCGGGCCTTCAGTCCTCGAGTCGTTGGGCTGGGCTGGCATGATGCCGGGCCTTTGGCCCAGAAGTGCCAAACCGTTTTCACAGCCGCCGGAACTTCGCGACCGCCTGCGCCCGACTGTGGACATGGAGTTTCTTGTAGATTCGGCCGACGTGGGTCTGCACGGTCCAATAGGAAATGCCGAGTTGATCGGCGATTTCCTTCTTGAGGAAACCTTTGGACAGCAATTCGAGGATTTCGATTTCCCGTGGCCACAACTGGGCCTCCTCGCCGACTTCGGGAGCGGGTTTGCGGAAAGTTTGCACCACCCGCCGGGCGATGCTCATGCTCATCGGCGCGCCGCCGGCCATCACTTCCTCGATCGCCGCGACCAGTTGCTCCGATTGCACCGGTTTGAGCAGGTAGCCGCTGGCACCCGACGCCAGCGATTCGAAGATCGTGTCCGAATCGTCATAGACGGTGACCATGATGACGAGCGTGCCGGGCAGCAACTGGGTGAGGCGCGCCACGCATTCCACGCCGCTCATGCCGGGCAGGTTGATGTCCATCAGCACCACCGCGGGTTGGATCGAGGGGAGGTGCTCCAAGGCGGATTCTCCATCGGCAAACTCCCCGGCGAGTTTCCATCCGGATTCGCGCCGGATCATTTCCGCGAGGTTGCGCCGCAAGGATTCGTTGTCCTCGACGATGGCCAGGCTGATCTTTTGTTTGCTCATGTTGCCGATTTCCCGAGAGGGATGCTGAATTTCACCACCGTGCCCTTTCCGGTAATGCTGTCACGTTCGAAAGTGCCGCCGATCGCCGTCATCCGGCGCGTCATGTTCGCCGAGCCGTGGACCGAGGACCTGTTCTGCGAATCGTCGAAACCGCGGCCGTTGTCCTCAATGATCAAATGGAAAACCGCGTCGCTGACTTGCATGCGGATGGTCACCTCGGTAGGCGAGCCATGGCGCACGGCATTGTGGACCGCCTCCTTCGCCGCGAGAAACAAATGGTGCCGCGGGACCGCGGTCAGGGAATGACCGGGGAACAAATCGGGCAGGTCGAAGCGCGATGCCACACCGGCCAGTTCCAGGTAAGCTTGGGCGAACTTGCAGAAAAACCCGGCGAATCCCTCGAGCGTGTCGTTGGCGGGATTCACGGCCCAGACGATCTCCTCCAGCCTGCGTAAGGTTTGTTTCGCGTGACTGGTGATTTGATTCAGCCGGGATGTCACCGCCTGCTCCGGCGGCAGGTCTTGCCGCTCGAGATCCGCCAGCATGGCGATGCTGGAGAGCTCCGCGCCCAGATCGTCATGCAGATCCTGGGCGATCCGCGCCCGTTCGTTGGCGAGAGCCGTTTCCAGCCTGAGGCGTTCCAACTGCCGCTTTGCCCTGCGGCGTGCGACGAACAATCCTAACCCGAGCGCAGCTAACAACCCCGAAACGCCCGCGAGCCAGCGGAAGGCGGGCGTTTCCCAAAAAAAACGCCCGGTGTGAATGGGCAGGCGATAGATCGTGGCGTCCCATTGCCCGTCGCTATGCAGGGCCTGCGCCTCAAAGACCGATTTTCCCGGCACGGGGCAGGCCATATCGATGCTCATTAGCCGCGAATCCTGCCAAGCCTCCAGATCACCCAACAATCGCCATCGAAACGCCACGCCCGGAGGCATCCCCGCCTGTGGGATCCGCAACCGCAGCGCAAGACGCCGCACCCCGGGCGGCAAGTCCAGGCGGTCGGTCACCGGAATTTCCCGGCCATCGGCCAGGACCGAAACCACCTCCGGCGTGCGGGATTCATAAACCTCCACCTCTGCCAGTTGCGGGGAAAGTGGAACCGGGCTGTCGGACGAGAACCGCAGGTACTGGCCGCGGAATTCCCCGGTGCCGAGATCCGCGCGGACCGAATCCACCGCGCCCAGTTCCGGATGACTGCCATCGGCACGGTCCATGCCTTCCCAGACGGGCACCGCTCCTCCCAAGGGATCGTTCTCGTACAACCGCACCCGCACCCGGCTGAATCGGTCAATTCCGAAGTCCCCCCGGTTCCGGAGTCCGATGTGATCGAGTGCGGCCACCCGGCCGAGATCCACCTCGAAATAGAAATTCGCGCCCAATCCCGGGTCATCTGGATGCGCGATGGTGGCGGGCAGGCCGTCGGTCAATGCGCCCGCTTGTTGGGATTCCCCGCTTTTAAGGATGAAGAGCGTGTGACTGGCTTTCACCGGCCGGTGCAATGCAATGTTCGTCGTTTCACGCATATGCACCGCGACGCGGAACTCCGTGAGGAAAAAATCATAATTGGGTTGGTAACTCAGGCCGGGAGGGCTGTCCGGGGTGCGTTTCACCGGGAAAACCTCCAAGCGGAAACCGGTGGCCCGGCCGCCAGGCAGCAGGACCGTGGCCCGATAGACGTCGTCTGGAATGGTTCCCGTGACCAAATCGGGAAGAGGATCGGAGCGCAAGCGACCGTCCTCCGTGCGGCGCAAGGTGGTGACCTCGGAATTGAACCGCTGGACCTCGAGTGGTTTCCAATTCCCGCTCAACGACGGCTCGGGGTCCTTGGTGTAGGAGAGGGCAAACTCGGCAATGGTGTGCAGCGGGCGGCCCGCCATGAAAAACAGCGTGACATCGAGTTCCGCCGCCTCGACCGGCCGCGCGCACCGGACCACCAAGGCTTGCGGCTCGAACACTTTCGGATCCACCGACCAACCCTGCGGCCCGGCTTCGACGCCATCCACCACCCGCGCGAAGTTAGCGGGACTCCCGGCAAAAAACGTCGCCTCCGGGCGGATCAGCGGAATGGGTTCCGCCGCCCGCGCCACTGTCGCGGCTAGGAAAAGCACCCACGCGCACGTCGCAAACGAACGCGCCACGATGCCCGTGATGAATGTGGGGAAAGTCATGCCAAGGTGATGGAGTTAAGACGACGTTCCCTGAGGAAGCGGAGTGCGGTCGCTTGGGATCGATTCCTTGTCTCCGAACTCAAGCAAATCTAAAACTCGAAAAATGACGACAAGACTCTTTGATGAAAAAAGGGGTGGCTTGAAAATCAG
>JBIHZT010000593.1:0-2846 GCA_044240265.1 Luteolibacter sp.
ATAGCCTTGGGAGGTGACGATTTCACCTTTTGCACCCACACGTTTGCGCAAAAACTCCTCCAAGGCCATTTCAATGACCTGACTGCGCGAGCGTCGCTCCTCCCGGCCAAACCGATTCAAGTCCTCTACGAGATGTTCGTCGATGGTTGCACTGATGTGGGATTTCATGGCATGAGTGTGTTAGAATGGGGTGGCTTCGTCAAGTGTCGGCGATCACCCAAAGTGCGCCACCTGACAATTGCTTGCCAGGGACCCGGAGAAAATAAACTCGGCGTTTTATTCGGATTCGAAGAATTCGACGACGATATCGACGTCGCTTTGCGCGGAATTGAAGCGTTCGGTTACCGCCGGGAGGGCAGGCGAAAGAGCTGCGAACGCGTCGCCCAGGAACAGGAAGAGCCGGAACGTCCCCCCTTTCACCGGTTCCCCCGGCGGTGAAACCCGACCTTCTTCACCACCTTCCAAAATCGCGCCACGATCCATAATACTCCGTCCACCAGTCCGTTCAAATAAGGATCCTCGAACAGCGTGATCCCGTAAGCCCGGCGGATCGCCCGTGACTCCACGTGCTGGCGCTCGGCGGCGAGGATCGTCTCCATGTCGCGGGTCTTGCCGAGATGCCGCTGCGAGGCGTTCGCCCCGTGCAGCCGGAAGTCCGCCACCGTCACCGGGACATGCCCGAAGCGTTTTCCCGCCGCATCCAGCCGCGCGTAGAACTCGCCGTCCATCACATAACGGAAGTCCTCGCGCAGCTGGAACCCTTGACCGATGACGGTCGCCCGGCGGTAGAACGCCGCGGTGGAGCCGATGAAACAATGATGATGGACGTTCACGAACCGCGACCACTTCGGAGCGGTCACGTGGCGCAGGAACTTCCCGGTTTCATCCACGAAATCCCAGTCGCCGTAAACCACGTCCGCCGTGGATGTTTCCAACAGAACCCGGATTTCCGCCAGCACTCCGGGCTTGAGCCGGTCGTCCGCGTTGAGCCAGATCACCCAGTCGCCCTGTGCCCGCTCGAATCCCTTGTTGATCGCGTCCGACATGCCCTTGTCGGGTTCCTGCGTCCACACCGCATGGGGAAAGCGCGCCACCACCTCCGGACTGTCATCCGTTGATCCGCCGTCGATGACCCGGTGCTCGAACGTGACTCCGGTCTGGCGTGCGACGCTCTCCAGGCATTCGCCCAGGAACCGCCCGTAGTTCAGGCTCGGTGTGATGATGGTGAAGTCCATGAGGGGGCTTGGATGCCGGGAGGGAGGGCGAGAGCTTGGCCTGAAAATGCAATGGATGACAATTCAAAAAAATTCATAAATCCCACAAAATCAAATAGTTGCAAAATAAATATCGGTGCCGGCGCGCATCCGGCATGGAATGAAAAATCCCTCAGGGAGCTACTGACAGGACTGACACGGTTGACATGATCGGCGAAGTTGACGTTTTGGCTCAGCCGGCCCATCCCGCCGCGGCAGGCGCTTCTCCGGCCAACGCGGTGCCATGACTAAATCCGGGACACGCCGCAGCGTGACCCCGTTGCCTGCGGGATTCAATCCCCAATCGCCGCGCTGTTCACGAAGCCGCAGGGCCATTTCATCGGAACGGGGCGTGGGCGGCTGGCAGGTGCGCCGTCCGGCTGTGGATGAATCTCAAACCCTTGCGCTGCGAAAATCGAGGGCGACGCGCTCATAAAGCTCGGCAAGCGGGATCTCCGTGTCCAGTTCCGGTAGCGGAATCACCGCCTCCGGCCCGGCATACTCTTCCACGGCGAAGCCTCCCTGAGGCAGACTGCGGCGATAAAGCAGGACACGCGCTTCATCCGGCTCCACGAAAACAAGAACCTGGAGCGAACTGATTGTGAGATAGGCGTCCCGTTTCTCGGTCAGGTCGGCCCGGCGGGTGGAATCACTGAGCACCTCGACGACGAACACCGGCTGGTCCTGGAAGTGATCCTCATCCGGATTCCGCTGGCGGACCACCATGGCATCCGGGTAGTAAAAACGGGTGTGATCGGGAAAAGTGATCCTCACCTTGGTGTCACTGTTCATGGGCTGGCAGGATTTTCCCCGGAACCTGGCGATGAGCGCACCCAGGAAATTGGAGGCGATCCTATTGTGGCGGTTGCTGGCTCCCGCCATCGCGTGAACCACTCCGCCGAGGTATTCATGTTTAACGCCGGACTGTTCCTCTCCTGCGAGGTAGTCCTTGATGCTGAGCAGGGATGATGGCTGTCGAACGCCTGCCTCACGCCGACCAGTCTTCCACGCGCAGGCCGGGGATGCGGTTGAACTCGTCCGTGTTGTTAGTGACCACGGCAAGGTCATGCGTGAGCGCGATGGCGGCAATCAAGAGATCATTGGCACCGATGCGGCTGCCTTGTCTTTCGAGGTGGTCGCGGATGCGGGCGTATTCGGGCACGCATGCAGAGTCGAAAGGGAGTGAGGGGTAGATAGCCAGCATTTCAACGAGAGTGGCCATACGCCGAGCGGGATTGCCATACTTCCGCGCGCCGGTGTATAGCTCCCCCTCAACGACGGAACAAATGGCGATGTCGGTCACGTCCGCAGCCTTCAAACGTTTCGCCGCAACGCAGGCGTGATCTTTGAGCACAAAGATCACGATGTTGGTGTCCAGAAGGTAGCGCATCACCATTCAGGGGTTGGTTCAGCAGGAGGATCATCGGGAATGTCCCACTGCTCGCCCGCCATGCAGCCGGCGAATTTTTCAAAGTATCCCACCGGCCAGCCTTTCGCATCCACCTCGACGGGCTTTGCTTTCGATCGCTTTGCGAGGTCGATCGCATCGCGCACCAGCCGCTCCAGCTTGGTCGCGGAGTCGGAATCCAGCTC
>JBIHZT010000594.1:0-2845 GCA_044240265.1 Luteolibacter sp.
CTCGCTCTGGCGAAGGAGAAGGGCGCCCGCCTCATCCACGAGGTGCCGTTCGAAGGAGCCGCCGACAAGCTCGTCGCCTTCCTCCATCCGAAATCCACCTTCGGCGTGCTCACCGAGTTCTGCCAGCCCGCCCACTGATTTTCGGAAACTGATTTGAATTACCAGCAAACCACATCATGCCAATCGACCAAAAACTAATGGATGGGCTGAAAGCCCGCAGAGAGGAAGCGCTCGTCGGAGGCGGTATCGACCGCATGGAGAAGCGCCACGAAAAAGGCCTGCTCAGCGCCCGCGAACGTCTGGCGAAATTTTACGACGGCGGCACCTTCATCGAGTTCGGAATGCACGCCCACCATTCCTGCGTCAACTTCGGCCTCGAAAAGCGCAAGATGCCCGGTGACGGTGTCGTCTGCGCCACTGGCGTCGTCGATGGCCGCCAGGTCGCCGCGTTCGCCCAGGACTTCACCGTCGGCGGCGGTGCGGTCGGCCGCATCCATGCCAAGAAAATCTGCGATCTGTTGGACTTCGCCGTCAAGGCCGGCATCCCGGTCGTCGGCATCAACGACTCCGGCGGCGCGCGGATCCAGGAGGGCATCGACGCCCTCGCCGGCTACGGCCAGATCTTCTTCCGCAACGTGCTACTCTCCGGCGTGGTCCCGCAGATTTCGATCATCGCCGGTCCTTGCGCCGGTGGTGCCGCCTACTCGCCCGCGCTCACCGACTTCATCATCATGACGCGCAAGAACTCGAACATGTTCATCTGCGGTCCCGATGTCATCAAGGCCGCCACCGGCCAGGTCGCCTCGCTCGACCAGTTCGCCAGCGCCGAGGCGCACGCCCAGGTCAGCGGCAACATCCACCTCATCGCCGATGACGACGACCACGCCATCGAGCTCGCCAAGAAACTGCTCGACTACCTGCCGTCGAACAACCTGAGCGACCCGCCCCACAAGATCAACGATGTCATCGCCCTCACCGAGGATCCCAGCATCAACGAGCTCATTCCCGCCGATCCCAAGTCGCCGCTCGACATGCAGAAAATCATCGACCGCCTCGTGGATCCGGGAAGTTGGTTCGAGATCATGCCGGATTTCGCTCCTAACATGCTCGTCGGCTTCGCCCGGCTCGAAGGACTGGTCATCGGCATCATCGCCAACCAGCCGATGGTCAAAGCCGGCTGCATCGACATCGATTCCTCCGACAAGGCCGCCCGCTTCATCCGCGTCTGCAACATTTACTCCATCCCGGTTCTCTCGCTGGTGGACGTCCCCGGCTTCATGCCCGGCCTCGCCCAGGAGCGCGGCGGGATCATCCGTCACGGTGCGAAAATGCTCTTTGCCTGGGCCTCCGGCACCGTGCCGAAGATCACCCTCATCTGCCGCAAGGCCTACGGCGGCGCCTACCTCGCCATGTGCTCCAGCGACATGGGCGCGGACTTCGTCTTCGCTTGGCCCACTGCGGAAATCGCCGTCATGGGGGCGCAGGGAGCGCTCAAGGTGCTTTACAAAAAGGAACTCGACGAAGCCGAGGACCCCGTTGCCCTAGAAAAGGAACTCCGCGCCGCCTACACCGACAAGTTCGCGTCTCCCTATCAGGCCGCTGGAAACGGCATGATCACCGACGTCATCGACCCCGCGGTATCCCGCAGCACGCTGGCACTCGCCTTCCGCGGCATCATGGGAAAACACGAATCCCGCCCACCGAAGAAACACGGCAACATCCCGCTCTGATCCCATCATGCATTGGCCATCCATCCTCTCACTCCTCGGTGCTTCCTCCGTCTTCGACGAGATGCTGCGCCTCATCGGAATCGCGGCGATCGTCCACGCGTTCTTCAAGGGCGTCAAATCGCTCATGGCCAAGCCGGCCGTGGTGCCCGCGCCCGCCCTGGTGGTCGCGACCCCGGTCGCTCCGGCTCCGCCGCCAGTGGCATCAGAAGTCGCGCCAGCGGTTTCCGACGATGCCATCACGCCGGAAATCATCGCCATCATCTCCGCCGCGGTTGCATCTGTTACTGATTCCGCACACCGTATCGTCTCCATCAGGCGCCAGAGCTCCACTTGGGAAAGAGCTGGCCGTCAATCCGTTCTCACATCCCACCGCATCCGCTAATTCAACAAAATCATGGAACACTTTCGTATCACCGTCGCCGGTAAAGCCTATGACGTTGTCGTTGAGAAAATCGACGGCGACGAGTCCGACAATCAATACACGCCCGCACCCGTCACTCGCGCCGCCTCGCCCGCGGTGAGACCGGTTGCCCCGGCACCCGCCCTCGTGCCAGCAGCGCCCAAGGTCGCCGCCGCGCCCGGAGATGTCACCAGTCCGCTGGCCGGCATCGTCCAGGCCGTCGAGCTCACCGCCGGTTCCCCCGTCAATGAGGGCGATCTCGTTCTGACGCTCGAAGCGATGAAAATGTATACCTCCATCAACGCGTCCGCCACCGGCACGATCAAAGTGATCCACGTGAAGGTCGGCGACGCCGTCGAAGAAGGGCAAGTTCTCTACTCCATCGGTTGATCCAGAATCCGCCGTCCGCATCATCTCCATTCACCCATGAAAAGCGCATTTCCCATCCTCACCGCCGACGAAGCAGCGGCGCTGGTCAACCACGACGAAGTCATCGGCTTCAGCGGCTTTACTCCGGCAGGAGCGGCCAAGGTCATCCCCACCGCCATCGCGAGAAAAGCGCGGGCCGAGCACGAGGCTGAGAGAGAATTCAAAATCGGCGTCATCACCGGAGCCTCCACCGGTCCCTCGCTCGATGGCGAGCTCGCCAGGGCGGACGCCATCAAGTTCCGCACACCCTATCAGTCCGACAAGGACTTGCGGGAAAGCATCAATG
>JBIHZT010000596.1:0-2842 GCA_044240265.1 Luteolibacter sp.
CGCAACTCATGTTTCCCCAGTTGAACATCACGTTGTTCCTCACATCCGCTTGGCAGAAGCGGCGGAAGCTGACCTTGGGATTCCGCTCCATCTGGTGGGTCCACAAGTTGTGATGAAAACTCTGGCGGGCCGCCCCGATGATGGTGCCCTTTCCGTGAGGGCCTTTTTCGTGGATCGAGCGGTGCAGGCCTTCGGTCACCATACACCATTGCACGGTCAATAGATCCACGACTTTGGATTGCGCCGAGAGGCACTCGTCGATTCCCCAGCTTGCGCTGCAGTGATCGAGGATGATGTTTTTCCCGGCCGTCACGGAAATCGCATCCTGGCTTTTCCCACCCAGATCGCCCAGCCGCGAGCGGATGAAACGGACGATGAGGTGGTCCGCCGCGATCTTCAGCGCGTGATTGCGCAGGGTGATGCCGTCGCCGGGCGCGGTCTGGCCCGCAATGGTTAGGTGGGAGCGGTCGATCACCAGCGGCGATTCGAGCGCGATGGTGCCTGATTCATCAAACACAATCGTGCGCGGGCCACGGGCGGATTGAATGCCCTCGCGCAGCGAGCCGGCACCGGAATCCTGCAAGTTCGTGACGTGATAGACATCGCCACCGCGACCGCCCAAGGAGTCGCGACCGAAGCCTTCCGCTCCGGGAAATGCCAGCTGCGCGGCATGAACAGAGAGTGCGGCACAGGCACCTAAAGCGACAATCAGCGGGCAAATCATACGATAGATCTCAAGTTTTTTCATCTTGCGTCATCAGTGCCGTGTTCAAGATGCCTTAGCGCGAGCAGGATCATCGGTGAGAGCGTGAAAAAGCGTTTCATCGGGTTGTGGTGGTATGCGAATTTCGATTGGAGATTTTTTGGCAGCGATGGATTGACTTGGAAATGCAATCTATTCGTCATCGAATGTTTTGAACGCGAGCGGAATGGTCAGAGCAACGCCTTTTTCAATGGCACCGATGTCGGGAGCACTGCCGGTGAAGCCGTCGGTCAGGGGACAGATGGTTTCGCCTCGGTTGAGGATCGGCGAATCCGGTTTGATGGTGCAGCAGGTGGTGGCGCTGGCACTGCCGAGTCCGAGAACCAGGCAGAGGCTGAATGTGACGGCTGAGAGGATTCTCATGGTTGGATCAAGGCTGTGCGGGTGGCGCGGACACCTTGAGGCGGCGATGTGGCGTAGGGTGATCATGGATCGAAGCCTGTCACTGACGGGGAGCGATGGTCACCGAGCCGGTGAGGCCGGCCTTGGCCGCGCCGCCGGAGTTCACCTGAACGGCAATCGTGCGGAGGCCTTCCTTGGCCGGCAGCGGAACCGATAGCGATGCCGGTGCGGGATCGGCTTTCCTGCCGGCGCCGACGCCGTCGATGAAGACCTCGGCCGCGCCCGTGATTTCCTTGAACTGGATCATGCCGCCGCCCTTGGCGATGGCGGCCGCCGGGGTGAGCTGGCAGCGTAACAGCGACCAGGTGCCGCCGCTGAAATTCTGCGCGACTCCGGCCTGCACGCTGGTCCAGGTGTTCATGTCGTTGTCGGCGAATTTCGCTTTGGGATCCACGGGCTGGTTGGAAACCGGCGATTGCATCCAGTTCGCGAGGACCATGGTGGAGGATGGGTTTTCCACCGATAGCGGCGCTGCTGCTGCCGTGATATGGAGCGGCACTTCGGCGGGCGTGAGGCCGGGCGCGGTGGCGCGGAGGTGGAAGGTGCCGGAGCCGTTGCGCCCGGATTGCACGATCACCTGGGCGAGGCCGTTGAACAAACTGCGCTGCCAGCCGATGACTGCTTTCCCGCCGCTGAAGGACAGGCTGGCACCTTTGCCGAGGCCTCCGTCGTGGGATTCGTTGAACACGCTGACGGCGATGACGTTGTTGCCTTCACGCAGCGCCGGTTTGATATCGATCATCACCGGCTTCTCCCAGGTCGTGGCTTCGCCCACTTTGCGGCCGTTGACATAGACGTGGCCGCGATCATCGATGGTGCCGATGTTGAGCATGATTTTCGATGCGGCCAGATCCTCGGACTTGAGGGTGATGGTCCGACGGAAAACTCCGTGTTGTCCGGCGGGCAGGGGTCCACGCTCGGGGGCGATGTCGGCGGTTTGCCAAGCGGTATCCGGGAAATCCGGCTCCACTTCGGGCAGGTGATTCGCGGCGAAGTCTTTCACGGCGGCCCATTTCCAACCGCTATTCAGGTTGACCGGAGGAACCTGCGTTTCGAGAAATTTCTCCTTCTCATGGCAGTTAGGATCGCCGTTGCCCACGCCGATGATGGCAGCGGGTCCGCGGGTTTCGAAGTTCACCATCAGGTTCGCGGTCGGCACTTCACGGCCTTGGGCATCCACGGCGCGGATGGTGAGTGGCATCGCGTCCGCGCCATCGCCGGCGAGTGATTTACGATCAGGAATGATTTCGAGGGCGGCGGGCGCACCGGTGGTTTCCACGGCGAAGCGGGCGATCTCCCTGCCGTTTTTCCGGCCGATGGCTTCGAGTTTTCCGGGCTGATAGGGAACCTGGAATTCCACCATGTCGATGGGGTCCACTTTCTTTTCCTCCAGCACTTTGCCATTGAGAACGAGCGCGACGGTATCGGCGTTGGTGAGGGCCATGACCCGGATGTTCTGGCCTTCCTTGCCGGCCCAGTTCCAGTGCGGGATCAGATGGAGCACCGGCTTGTCCTCGATCCAATGCGCCTGATGCAGGTAGTAGGCGGCCTTGGGAAATCCGCACTGGTCCATGATGCCGAAGAACGATCCGGCGGACGGCCACTGCAGAGGCGTCGGTTCGCCACGGTAGTCGAAACCGGTCCACACGAAACCACCAGCGACGAATGGCCGCTCGG
>JBIHZT010000397.1:0-4366 GCA_044240265.1 Luteolibacter sp.
AGCCGTGACCGAAGTCGCTCGTTGAATCGACAGTGATAGCTACACCTCCACCGTTGCCCCTTCTTTATGAATCATCCTTCTTTTTCAAATAATCGCCATCTTATCGTTGGCGCAGGTTTTTCCGGGGCCGTGTTTGCCCGGGAAATGGCTGAGCGCGCGGGGATCCGGTGCCTGGTCATCGACTCTCGCGATCACATCGCCGGAAACTGTCATACCGAGCGTGAGGCTGAAACGGATGTTCTGGTGCATCGCTACGGTCCTCACATCTTTCATACCAGCAACCCGGTCGTCTGGGCCTACGTTCAGCGCTTCAGCGAGTGGGTCCCCTTCATCAATCGCGTCAAGGCTTCCATCCCCAAGGGGGTTTTCGGGCTGCCGATCAACCTGCACACGATCAATCAGTTCTTTGGCAAACGCTTCGGCCCGGCGGAAGCGAAAGCCTTTGTTGAGGGCCTTGGAGACCATTCGATCCAAGACCCAGCCAATTTTGAGGAGCAGGCACTCAAGTTTTTAGGCCGTGAACTTTATGAGGCGTTTTTTCATGGCTACACCAAAAAACAATGGGGCTGTGATCCTAAGGAGCTGCCGGCTTCCATTCTCCAGCGCTTGCCCGTCCGCTTCAATTACGACGACAGCTACTATAACAGTCAATGGCAGGCCATGCCGCGGCAAGGTTACACCGAGGTCATTCGAAGTATTCTGGATCATCCGCTGATTGAAGTAAAACTCTCGACCCCATGGGAACCAGCGATGAAGGAAGAGTTCGATCATGTGATTTTCACCGGACCGATTGATCAGTTTTACGGGCATTCCGAGGGCCGGCTTGGTTACCGGACGGTATTCTGGGAGCGGACCGAGGCTCTCGGGGACTTCCAAGGAAACGCCGTCATCAATCACCCGGATCTTGGTGTCCCGCACACGCGGATCCACGAGCACAAACATTTCGCCCCCTGGGAGAGCCACGAGCGGACTTGCGTGTTCACCGAGTTCAGTAAGGAAACCGAGTCGGGCGATATTCCCTACTATCCAAAGCGGCTTGAGGGAGATAAGGACATGCTCGCCCGTTACGTGGCGCTGGCCCGCCAGGAAACCCAAGTCTCGTTTCTTGGGCGGCTTGCGACCTACCGCTATCTGGACATGCATCATGTGATCGCGGAATCACTGGATTTTTCCGCTGATTTCCTTGCCGCCAAAGCCTCTGGCCAGGCCATTCCGGTGTTTCCGGCGACCGCGATCTAATCATCATCTGCCGCTTCGCCGGTAGTCAGCTCTCTACAGCGCCGATCTTTCCATTACCCTCTTCTCCGCCCGTGCTTCCTATCGTTACCTGGTTTGCCAACGATCACGATCATTCCGTTCATTACTTCAAGTACGGGCTGATGCGGCTTGCCCGAATGGGTGAGATCCGTTTTCAGGAGCTTCCCAACGAACTTGCGGGGAATCTCCTGCCGGGACCCGTGCGAGTCCACAAACACCGCCGCACTGCCGCAGTCCGAATCGAATCGGGAAAGACCAGCCGGCTGATTATTCTTGATGGCGAGGACTCGATCTTTCAGTTGTCCCCGCTCATCCAGTGGTGTGATGTGTATTTTTCCTGCACTTATCGCCGCAGGTTTTTCGAGCAGGAATCATTTGATCTGGAGCTCCCCTGGCAGACGGATTGTGAAACAGGCTACTATCGGGAGCTCTATTACAAATTACAGGGCCGATACAAAGACCATCTCCACCGAGCGAGACCTCTCATGCCGATCGGGGCTGCGATGGAATGGACCGGACCTGAATCTTATGTGGAGCGGAAGGCCTGGGGCTTGCGCCATAAATTTTCGAAACTCTCGGCCCCCAAAATCGATTGGGGCATCCAATTCGCCCGCTTTGAGAAGCGCTGGGATCATTTGATGCGACTCCGCGCTCTAGCTCCATCTCATGATGTGATTCTTAAGGATTCGCTCTGGGGTTGGCCCCGCCACAGGATAGCACTTCATCAGGAACTGGCTCGTTTGGCGGGAGATTATGATGTCCGTGCCGAACTCCATTATCGTGTGGCTGAGGCCTATGAGCTCGGAACCCATCCAGCTCCCAGCGCCGTGGATTTCCCGATGATCGCCGGCGGACCGGTCAGCGGCGACTACGAGGAAATGCTGGCCCGCAGTCGTCTTGCGGTCTTTGCCACCGGATTCCACTATGGCTGCCGGAACATCGTTTCCCTTGCCTGGTTATTGGGAATCAGGACCCTCACGGATCCATTTTCCAACGAGGCCATCTATGATTTCGAAAAGACCGGAGTGACTCTCCATCAATCCGGGGACTGGCGCGAGATCCGGGTTGAACTGGAAAAGGCGAGGATGGAGCCTGTGGAAGCTAGGATCGCTCGTCAGAGGACTTTCGACGAGATTGGAAGCCCTGAGCTGGCGGCACGTTGGATCGTCGCGTCACTTGAGGGGTAAGCGAGTCCTTGAGAAATCAGCCTGTCCCCGGAACCCAAGAGAGAAAATAATGCGAATCGCCTTGATCACCTTTGAATTTCCCCCTGCCGTCGCAATCGGTGGAATTGGCACTTATGCCTTCGAGGCGGCGCGTATGCTGGCGGAGGCGGGTTGCGACGTCGAGGTGTTCGCGGCTGGGATCCCCGGTCACGAACCGGCGGAGGCTTACGGCGTTAGAGTACATCGCCTCGATGTAGCCAACCGAGCAATTCTGCGGGAGGCCGTGGTTCCGGTCTTTGCTGAGCGCCACCGGGTCCGGCCCTTCGATGTCATGGAGAGCCCGGAAATCGGTGCGGAAGGCGCGGGAGTGGCGACGGCTTTCCCAGACCTTGCAGTGGTGGTGAAACTACACACGCCGACTTACGTGGTGGGCAAGGTAGGCTACGAAGCACCGACTCTCGCCGAGAGCATTCGCTTCAGTGCTGGAGCGCTTCGACGCGGGCGCTTGGATGCTTTGAAAGCTCCGCGCTATGTGGCGGATGACGATCTCGAGTGTTGCTTCACGCGGAAGGCCGATGGTGTCGCCGCGCCAAGCCAGGCGATCCACGATCTCCTTGCCGCCGACTGGCAACTGGACGAATCCCGGATGGATTGTTTCGCATACCCGTTCCGTCCGGATACGACGCTTCTGGAATCATCTCTGCCTTCGGAGTGCAAAACCATTGGTTTCCTCGGCCGGCTCGAAGCCCGCAAGGGAGTGGTGGAACTGGCCCGTGCCATTCCAAAGATTCTCCGCAAAGCACCGAATCTGCGCTTCCGCTTCATTGGCCCCTCCTGGCCGTATCGGCAAAGCGACATGGCTACCTGGATCCGCAATTACGTCGGGCCCTATCAAGCTCAACTGGATTTCACCGGCCCTATTGGACGGGACCAACTGCCGGAAGAATTTCATCAATGTGACGCCATCATCTTGCCGAGCCGCTGGGAGAACTTTCCATTCGCTTGTTGGGAATCCATGGCATCGGGAAGGGTGGTGATCGGGTCGGCCGAAGGAGGCATGGCGGATGTAATCGAGCCGGGACTCAGCGGCTTTTTGGTTCCGCCGCACTCACCGGATGCGATCGCCGATGCCATCCTCTCGCTGGTCAACGAACCCGCACGAGTGACCAGTCTCGGGGAAAGTGGACGCCGCCGGGTGCTGGAGCATCTGGCGCCCGCACGGGTTTTGCCCTTGCAGCTCGCCAGCTACCGAAAGGCGATCGCGAACAGTCAGACGCACCGATAAAATGCAAACGGGAACCTTCACGTCCACTCTCGTAGGGTCACCATCGGTCACGGTGGTGATTCCGACTCATTCTCCAAAGGCCAATGTTTTGAAAAGGACGCTTGACGCCTTGTCCGCCCAGAGCTTGCCCGTGGATCGGTGGGAATTGATCCTGATCGACAACGCAAGCCGGGATCCCCTTCCCCTGGATTGGGTCTCCTGGCATCCTCATGGCAGGGTGGTGAGGGAGGAAAAGCTGGGACTCACCCACGCGCGGATTCGCGCGGTGGCCGAGGCCAAGGCGGAGATCCTCGTCTGGGTGGACGACGACAATCTGCTGGGACCCGGTTATTTAACGGATGCGCTGCAAGCCTTCATGGAAAATCCAAAGCTCGGAGCGGCTGGCGGCCGTTCGATCCCGGAGTATGTCGAGCCTCCGCCTTCCTGGTACCGGCCGGACCTGGCCCCAATCGGGTGCTGCGACCACGGGAACTCCGAGGTGCTGTTGCGATGGATGGACGCTGTCCCGCGTACTTACCCCGCACAAGCGCCCATCGGTGCTGGCATGGTGACCCGCCTGCCCGCCATCCGGATCTGGGTGGAGGCGGTGACCCGTGACTCCCGGCGGGCCAGCCTGGGCCGCACGGGCAAAGCACTGACCTCTGGCGAGGACAACGAC
>JBIHZT010000597.1:0-2839 GCA_044240265.1 Luteolibacter sp.
CTTGGTTTCCGCCTCGTCTTCCGGGAAAATGGGGAAACGCCGGGCGAGACTGTTTTCGACGATGGCGAACTCATCGTGACCGCGGTAGCCGATGACGTTATTTGCGTCGTCCTTGAGGTCGGGCAGGAAAATCTGGCTGAGCGATTTTTTGCGGTTCGCGCTGTAGGCGATGAGGTTGAAGCCCTCGCCGTCCTGGGCGTGAATGTAAATTTCCGGCGAGCCGTCCACGTTGATGTCACCCGTCTCGACGCGGGTGACGGTGCCGATGATCTCGATGGTGATCGGTCGGTTGTCCTCCTCCAGACCGGTAGGCGCGATGGTGACGGTATTGGCGGATTTGAGGTTAGGGCTGGTGACTTTGAAAGTGATGCCCTGGAGGATCGCTGTTTGGTCGAAGGGAGGGACCGGCTCGGCGAAGAGAACCTCGTCATCGTCCTTTAAGGTGGCGTTTGCCTCGCCAGCACCGGGCGGATAGCTTTTCCCGTCGAAGGACAGGCTGGCCAGCCCCGGGGTGGACCCGCCGCCGCGGACGGTGACGAGCAGGTCGCGAAAGCCGTTGGCCGTGCTTTTCCGGAGGTAGATCGGGGCGTTGACGACTTTCACGGAGCCGAGGTTGGTGAAGCCTTTGGCCGCGCCCTTGAGGATGAAAAGCGTGCAGCCGCCGGAACCGCAGTAACCGCTTTTCCCGTTCATCAGGGCGAGCACGTCTTCCTGGCCGTCGGCATCCAGATCGGCGCGGGCGATCTCGTAGTGATCGGGCTTGATGGCGGCATCGAACTTCTTAAGCGCGGCCTGGGTGAGTGAAAACACCGGCGGCATGGCCTGGGAGCCGCCGCAAAGAATCGCGGAGAGATAACAAATGGGACGGAACGTTTTCATCGGCGGAGTGGATGGAGAATCAAAGGAAAACAGCGGACTCCGGTGAGGGAGCCCGCTGTGGCAAGGGAAGAGGCAGGCAGGAATACCCCCATCACTCAGCCGATGACTTCGGGCCAGTCGGTGTGGAACATTTCGCCGCGCTTCTTGTCGGTGCGCTCGTAGGTGTGGGCGCCGAAGAAATCGCGCTGGGCTTGCAGCAGGTTCGCGGGAAGCACGGCGCTACGATAACTGTCGTAGTAACCAAGCGACGCCGAGAACGCGGGAACCGGGATGCCGGCGAGCGTGGCGATGGAAATCACTTCACGCCAGTTTTCCTGGAAGCCGTTGAGCAGGTCCGTGAAGAACGGCGCGAGCATGAGGTTCTCCAACTTCGGATTCTTGCGGTAGGCCTCGGTGATGTCGTTGAGGAAGCGGGCGCGGATGATGCAACCGCCACGCCAGATGGCGGCGATCTTCGCGAGGTCGAGGTCCCAGCCTTTTTCCGCACCCATGGCGGTGATGAGGTCGAGGCCCTGGGCGTAGGAAATGATCTTGGAGGCGAAGAGCGCGTCGTGGACTTTTTTCACGAGCTTCTTCTTTTTCACGTCGATCTCGGGCTTCGGCCCTTCGAGGATCTTGCTGGCGGCGACGCGCTTGTCCTTCATCGAGGAAAGGATGCGGGCCTCGACGGCGGCGTTGATGGTGGAGATGACGACGGCGTTTTCGATCGCGTTGATGAGCGTCCACTTGCCGGTTCCCTTCTGGCCGGCGGTGTCGAGGATGAGATCGACGAGCGGCTTCTTGGTCTTCTTGTCTTTCTGTTTGAAGATCTCGGCGGTGATCTGGATGAGGTAGCTTTCAAGGTCGCCGTCGTTCCAGTCGGTGAAGACTTCGGCGAGTTCGTCCGGGGTGAAGCCGGCGGCTTTGAAAATGTTATAAGCCTCGCAGATGAGCTGCATGTCGCCGTATTCGATGCCGTTGTGGATCATCTTCACGTAGTGGCCGGCACCGCCGGGGCCGATGTGGAAGACGCAGGGCTCGCCCTCGGCCTTGGCGGCGATGGCTTCGAAAATCGGCTTCATGACCTCCCAGGTGGAAGCCGGGCCGCCGGGCATGATGGACGGGCCTTTGCGGGCGCCTTCCTCACCGCCGGAGACGCCGGCGCCGATGAAGCGGAAGCCGAGATCGCCGAGCCATTTGTCGCGGCGCTCGGTGTCGGTGTAGAGCGAGTTTCCGCCGTCGATGATGATGTCGCCCTTGTCGAGCAGCGGGATGAGCGACTCGATGACGGCATCCACCGGGCCACCGGCTTTCACCATGATCATCACCTTGCGCGGGGAGGCGAGCGACTGGACGAACTCTTCGAGCGACTTCGCGCCGACGAGTTTCTTGTCCGGATGCTTGGCGACGAATTCGTCGGTCACCGAAGTGGTGCGGTTGTAAACCGAGACCTGAAACCCCCGGGATTCCACGTTGAGAACGAGATTCTGGCCCATGACGGCCAGACCGATAAGTCCGAAATCGCTATTGCTCATAAAATAAGACGCCGTTGAACAGGCGGACAAGGATGTAGGGGGATTGGTGGTTTGGTGCAACCCCTTGTTGCCATCCAGCTATTCATTTCACACATTGCGCGCGTGAACTTACCGAATGCGATCACGTTTTCGCGGCTTGTAATGACCGCCGCCTTTGTGCTGGCAGTGTCACAACGCTCGCTCACCGGTTACGGCACCGGACTGGTGCTTTTCATCGTCGCCGCGGTGAGCGATTTCGTGGACGGCTACCTGGCGCGGAAAATGGGTCTGGTGACGCCGCTGGGGAAATTGATGGACCCGCTGGCGGACAAGATCCTGGTGAGCGCGGCGTTCGTTTTTTTCACCGAGCAAAAACTCTGCCCGGTGTGGGTGACCGCCTTGATCATCGGCCGCGAGTTCCTCGTCACCGGCCTGCGGCAGATCGCCGTCGAGGCAGGCCACGTGCT
>JBIHZT010000079.1:0-10061 GCA_044240265.1 Luteolibacter sp.
GCGAAGACCGGCGCGGTGATTCTCAGCCACGGCTGACGTGCGCGCTCGCGCAGGGTTTCCGCAATCCCGACGCCCGATAGGATTCCCAACGCGGCGAAGACCGCCGTGGAGGCTCCGATCGAGAGGAATGGTTCCGGGTAGGTGAGCCGCGAGGTGATGATGTTTCCGACGGTGCCGCACGCGAGGATCATCGCCCAGCCGAGCAAGGGACCCACCGACCGGGCCACCAAGGTCGCGAAAATCACGCCGCCCACCAGATTTCCGACGAGGTGACCGGCGTCCTTGTGCAGGAACAGCGCGGTGAACGGCCGCCACCACTCGCCCCGGCCGATCAACCCGACGCTCGACGAAGCCGCCCTTTCGACGAGAAACCGATCCTGATCCTGCCAGTAAAACACCGCCATCAAGACCAGCACCCAGATGCCGCAAATCGGCCAACCGGCGGAATGTCGCTGCCAGTCGTTGCCGGCCGATCTGGGCTTCACGGGCATGGCCATTTCCCGGCCATAGGCATCCAGCTCCCCTGAAATTCTCGGTGCCGGACGGGTTTCCGCCTGCAAATCGTATTCTCCGGGTTTTTCCGCTTCGGTCACCCGGCAGGCTTCGCCCATCGCGAGAATCACCAGGCCGTGATCATAAGCCTGCTCCAGAGTCGGGTAGTGGCCCACCTGGACCCAGTCTTCCGGCTCTGCCGTCGCGGCGTCGTTTGTGGCGGGTTGCTGCTGTAGATCGTTCATCGGGGGTCTTGCGGAGATGTTCCGCGCTTGCCCCGGTTGTTCCGACGCACCCGCAAAGATCGACCCACAATTCCATTCGTCAATCTCCACCTTCCGCCGTGCTAAAAGCTGCTATTTTTGCTCGTTTGTGAGCGCCTCGATGTCGGTCTATGTTTGGCACTTCGGGCACCAATACGTGGAACGTTGGCCGAGCACCGCCTGGCGGATCGGCGTGCCGCAGACGCGGCAGGGTTCGCCCTTCCGGTCGTAGACGAAGAGCCGCTGTTTGAAATAGCCGGGCTGGCCGTCAGAGTTGAGGAAATCCCGCAGCGTGGTGCCGCCCTCCTCGATGGCGGCGGATAGAACCTCGCGGATGGCGGTGACGAGTTTGGCGAGGCGGGGTTTCGAAAGTTTGTTAGCAGGCAGGTTGGGCCGGATGCCGGCGCGGAACAAGGCCTCGGAAGCGTAGATGTTTCCCACACCGACGACGACCTTCGCGTCCATGATGACGAGCTTGATGGCGGCGGAGCGCTTCGCGCAGGCGGATTTGAGATGCTCCACGGTGAATCCGCCTTCCAGCGGCTCCGGGCCGAGGTCTTCTAGCAATGAGTGCGTCAGCGGATCGGACTGCATCAGTCGCAGCACCAACCCGAAGCGGCGGGGATCGTGGAATCGCAACTGCCTGCCGTTTCCCAGGGTGATGCCGACGTGGTCGTGCTTTTTCCACTCATCCGTGGGATCAATGACGCGCAGGCTGCCGGACATGCCGAGGTGGATGAGGAGCGTGGACCCATCGTCGATTTCCAACAGCAGATACTTCGAGCGGCGGGTGACGCGCCGGATCTTGCGCCCTTCGATTTCCAGGATGTTTTCCGAAACTGGCTGGCGCAGGTCATGGCGGCGGATGATCACCTCCTGGATCCGCGCTCCGGTGACAAACGGCTCGATGCCGCGGCGGGTGGTTTCGACTTCGGGGAGCTCGGGCATAGTTGAAAAAGGGATGTGGCGGAAGCAGCCAGCACGGGGCACGCGCTGGCGTCGAGTCATAAGGAGATGCGACGGCTCGAAATCATTCGGCCATACAGTCATCGAGGCGTCATTGGATACACTGACCGGATAGAGAGGCATTGATGGCCGTCCGTTTGGTGTGGAATAAATGTAAGGTTAATATAACATGAGCGTCAAATAAACAGATTATGACTTGCGCTGGGTTGCAAGTTTGCATTGAATCAGTGCATGGCAAGCAAGCGATGGATCGTTCCCAAGGCAAGTGTCCCGGATCAGGGGGATCGTTTGGCGGAGAAGGCGGTGTTTTACCACTGTATCTCGCGGGTGGTGGACCGGAAGCTGGTGTTCGGGGCGGACGAAAAGGAGAAGTTCCGCACGTTCATGCGGATGCAGGAGGATTTCACGGGCTGCCGGGTGGTGTCTTATTGCCTGATGTCCAACCATATCCACCTGCTCGTCGAGGTGCCGGCGGGGCCCGAAGGTGGATTCACCGACGGGCAGTTGCTGGAGCGGTTGCGGGTGATTTACAGCGAGGCGTTTGTCGCAACGGTGGCAGTGCAGCTTGCGGAAGCTCGGAAGTTGGTAGCAGACGGCTTGGCGGAGGAAAGCGTAGTCGTCGCGCGGATTCACTCGCGCTTCACCTACCGGATGCACGACTTGAGCGAATTTATGAAAACCCTGATGCAGCGGTTCACCAAATGGTTTAATCGAACCCACTCACGACAGGGAAACCTGTGGGAGGACGTTTTCAAAAGCGTGATCGTGGAGGACGGCGTGGCGGCGAAGACAGTGGCGGCTTACATTGATCTCAATCCGGTGCGCGCCGGAATCGCAACGGACCCGGCGGATTACCGCTGGAGCAGTTACGGTGAGGCGATCGGAGGCGGGGTGAGGGGGAATGGGAAAAAGGCGCGGGCCGGGTTGGTTCGAGCTCTGCGGGCGCACCAGCGGGTGGAGGCGGACGCCGCGTTGTGGGCGGACGACGTGTCGCGGGAATACCGGAAGCTGCTGATGGCGGGCGCGGCGGAAAAGCAGGAAGCCTATGTGGCCCGGGATGGCTCTATGAAGACGAAGCGGACACGCAAGGGCATGAATCCAGCAGAAGCGGAGTCGGAAAAGACCCGGGCGGGAGAAATTTCGATGGGGAAAATGCTGCGCTGCCGGGTGCGATATTTCACGGATGGCTTGGTGATTGGCAGTCGGGGTTTTGTGAACGAGGCATTCACCAGCGCGCGGGAGCGTTTCGGGCCGAAGCGCAAGGACGGCGCCCGTAGACTTCGTGGGGATGCCGTGGCGGCAGCGGGAGTGTTGTGGGGCCTGAGGGATTTGCGAAAGGGTGTTTGAACGTGATTTGGGTCCGCCATTTTATGTGGACCCTTATTGATCTCAACATTGGAAAACACTGGAACGATGCCCTGCAGGCAGGATCACTATTTTTTCTTCGCGTTTTGCAGCGCTTGGGAGAACCAATCGTTGTTTTGCGCTGCACCTGGGTTGAAATCCGCGGAGCGTCCTTGCGGGCGCGGTCCGCTTTGGCGTCCGCTGCCGGCGCGGGTGTCGCCGTCGCTGGAGTCGGAGCGGCGGTTGTGGAGATCCACCTTACTTTTCATGGAGAGGGCGATGCGGTTGCGCTTGAGATCGACTTCGACGACGGTGACCTGGACCTTTTGTCCGACCTTCACGACTTCCGAGGCGTCGCGAATGAAGTGGTCTGCCAGCTGGCTAACGTGGACGAGGCCGTCCTGGTGGACGCCGACATCGACAAAGGCTCCGAAGGCGGTGACGTTGGTGACGATGCCGGGAAGCTCCATGCCGATCTGGAGATCGGAAGGTTTCTCGACGCCTTCGACGAATGAGAAGAGCTCGAATTGTTTTCGCGGATCGCGACCGGGTTTGGCAAGCTCGGCAACGATGTCTTTCAATGTCGGCAGGCCGACTTGGTCATCGACGTATTTGGTGAGGTCGATCTTCTTGCGGGCTGCTTCGTTTCCTAGCAGTTCCTCGACCTTGCAGCCGGCGTCGGCGGCCATCTTCTCGACAAGCGGATAGCGTTCCGGGTGGACGGCGGAGGAGTCTAGCGGGTGCTTGCCGCCACGCACACGGAGGAATCCGGCTGCTTGTTCGAAGGCTTTTTCGCCGAGGCGCGGGACTTTCTTCAACTGCTCGCGCGAGGTGAAAGCGCCGTTTTCATTGCGCCATGCGACGATGTTTTCGGCAAGCGAGGCATTGAGGCCGGAGACGTAGGAGAGGAGTTGTTTGGATGCGGTGTTGATTTCGACACCGACGGCGTTCACGCAGCTAACAACGGTGTCGTCGAGGCTGGCTTTGAGTGCGCGCTGATCGACATCGTGCTGGTATTGGCCGACGCCGATGGCTTTCGCGTCGATCTTCACCAGCTCGGCGAGCGGATCCATCAGGCGGCGGCCGATGCTGACGGCTCCGCGGACGGTGACGTCTTCGTTAGGGAATTCCTCGCGGGCGACATCGGACGCGGAGTAGATGGAAGCGCCGCTCTCGTTCACCATCACGACGGGGATGGAGGAGGGAAGCTTGAGTTTTTTGATGAAGGCTTCGGTTTCGCGCGAGGCGGTGCCATTGCCGATGGCGATGGCTTCGATGTCGTGTTTTTTGATGAGCCCCGTCACTTCGACGGCGGCATCGTAGGCTTGGTTCTGCGAACCGGCGGTGCAGTGGAGCACGGTGTGATGGAGCAGCTTGCCGGAGCGGTCGAGTACGACGGTTTTGCAACCGGTGCGAAAGCCGGGGTCGATTGCTAACAGTCGTTTCTCTCCGAGCGGCGAAGCGAGGAGGAGTTCGCGGAAGTTGTCGGCGAAGACGGTGATGGCGGTTTCGTCGGCACGTTTTTTCGCCATCAGGCGGGCTTCGGTTTCCATCGACGGCATGAGCAGGCGCTTGCAGCCGTCCTCGACGGCCTGGGCGACGTGTTTGCCGGCGGGGCCGGTGGATTTCACCCAATCGGGCAGAGCTTGGGAAACGACGCGCTCCAGCGGAACCTCAACACGCATGAGGAGGAATCCTTCCTTTTCGCCGCGGCGGATGGCGAGTGTGCGGTGGGACGGGATGGTTCTGAACGGCTCGCTCCACTCGAAGTAGTCGCGGAATTTCTGAGCGTCTGCCTCCTCCTCTTTTCCATACATGATCTTGGAGGAGACTGTGGCATCCTCTTCATAGATTTTCCGGACGCGGCCACGGAGCGGGGCATCATCGGCGACGCGCTCAGCAATGATGTCGCGGGCACCGGCGAGTGCCTCCACGGTGGTTGGGACTTCCATTTCCGGGTTGAGGAATTTCGCGGCTTCCTCCTCGGGATCGACGGCTTGATTTTCCATGAGCCAGTCGGCGAGCGGGGTGAGGCCGCGTTCGATGGCCTTGGTGGCACGGGTCTGGCGCTTCGGGCGGTAGGGGGCGAAAATGTCCTCCACGGTGGCGAGGGTGAGCGCGGCTTCGAGCTTTTTCTTGAGCTCCGGGGTGAGCAGCGAGCGCTCTTCGAGCGATTTCAGCACCGTGCTGCGGCGGGAGTCCAGTTCCGCGAGTTGCAGCATTCGGTCGCGGATGGTGGTGATCTGGACTTCGTCGAGCGAGCCAGTCTGCTCCTTGCGGTAGCGGGAAAGAAATGGAACCGTGCCGCCCTCGGCGAGCAGCTTGGCGGTGCTTGTGACCGAGGAAAGGGAGATGCCGGTTTCCCGGGCGATTGCTTCGAGGTGAGTCATGCGGGCGGACGGTTTAAGCCAGCCCGGCGGGGTGGGCAAGAAATTGGAGCGCGTAAATGTTCGTCCAACCGGCTTGAGCCGGAAAGCGGCGTTCGCGTCGTTCAGCGAGAGGAACTTGTCGTTCTCGTCATTTTAGCGGCCTCCAGGATGATCAGTGGCACGGTGGCGATGAGTATCAGCAGCAGGCAGTGCGTCAGCGGAATCGGCTGCGTGTTCAGGAATCGCCCGAAAACCGCGTTGTTCAGGCTCAGGATCTGAAGGCCGAAGGAAACGGCGATGACGATCACCAGATTGAGATTGGTGTGGAGCGGGATCCGCCAGACGGGCGTGAATTCGCTGCGCGCGCCGAAGGCTCTCAGCAACTCGGCGAAGACGAGCACGGTGAAGGCATAGGAGCGGGCGGTCGCCGGATCCTGCGTTTTCAGCACATACAAATAGACCGCGAAGGTGATGGCCGCCGTGATCAATCCGGTAAATAGCATGGTCATGAGAAACGGCCGGTTGGCGATGTTTTCCAGACGATGGCGGGGCGGGCGTTTCATCACCCCGGCGTCGATGCGATCGGTGGCGAGGCATAGCGCGGGCAGGCCGTCGGTGATCAGATTGATCCATAACAGGTGGATGGGCAGCAGCGGGCTGGGCAGGCCGATGATCACGCAGACGGCCATGACCAGGAGTTCGGCGGTGCTGCCGGCCAGCAGGTATTGCAGCGTTTTGCGGATGTTGTCATAAATCCCGCGGCCTTCCTCGACCGCCGCGACGATGGTGGAGAAATTGTCATCCGTGATGATCATGTCCGCCGCTTGTTTGGTGACCTCCGTGCCGGTCATGCCCATGGCGATGCCGATGTCCGCCCCTTGGATGGCGGGTGCGTCGTTGACGCCGTCACCGGTCATCGCGACAACCGCGTCGTTGGCCCTCCACGCGTGGATGATCCGCAGCTTGTGCGCGGCGGTGACGCGGGCGTAAACATCGATCTTTGCGACGCGAGACCGCAGATCATCATCGCTCATCTTGTCCAGTTCGATTCCGGAAACGGCGGCTTCATCACCGGTGGTGATGCCGATTTCCCGGGCGATGGCGGTGGCGGTGAAGGGATGGTCGCCTGTGATTAGAACCACGCGGATGCCGGCCGCGTGACATTCGGCGACGGCGACCTTCGCCTCCTGCCGCGGCGGGTCGTACATGCCTGATAGTCCGACGAACACGAGTTCCCGCTCCACCTCCTCTGCCGTGATTTCCTCGGTAGTTTCCAGGTCCCGGAACGCGGAGCCAAGGACCCGCAGGGCTTGTGCCGCCATCGTGTCGGTCCGGGCCAGCACCTGCTCGCGGTCCCCGGCGGTAATAGGCCGGATGCCGTCTGGCGTGGAAATGCGGTTGCAGCGATCCAACAGAATTCCGGGAGCACCGTTGACCAGCGCCCGGAGCGTTCCATCCGGCAGCGTGCGGACGACCGTGCTGCGCTTGCGGTCGGAGTCGAATGGGATTTCGTGATGCTTGGGCATCTTCCGCTCAAGCTCCTCACGGACCACTCCGGCTTTGCGTCCGGCGGCTAGCAGCGCGCCCTCGGTGGGATCGCCGATGACCTTCCACGTGCCTCCTTCTTCTATCAGATGCGCGTTGTTGCAACCGACGATGATAGTGGACAGTTCCCGCAGCGGAGCAGTATCTATCAATTCACCGTCACACCGCACTTCCCCTTCAGGTTCGTAGCCTTCGCCGGTGACTTCGTAAATCAGGTCGGGAATATAGAGCGCGCGCACGGTCATTTCACCCATCGTCAGGGTGCCGGTCTTATCCGTGCAGATGACCGTGGTGGAGCCGAGGGTCTCGACCGCCGCGAGCCTGCGAACAAGCGCGCGGCGGCGGGACATCCGCGAAACTCCGAGCGCCAGTGCGACCGTCACGATCGCGGGCAAGCCCTCCGGCACTGCGGCCACTGCAAGGCTCACCGAAGTCATGAGCAGCTCCAATGGTGCGGTTCCCCGCAGCAGTCCGAGGCCGAATAACAGTGCGACAATTCCAAGGGCGCCCCACACCAGCACCCGGCCGAAGGATTCCAGCTTCTTCTCCAACGGCGTGCTTTCATCCGCTTTGGAAACTTCCATCAGCCCGGCGATGCGGCCCAGTTCGGTCTTCATCGCGGTGCTCACGACCACCGCCCGACCGGTGCCGGAGGCTACGCTGGTGCCCATGAAAACCATGTTCTTGCGGTCGCCCAGCGCGACATCGCCGGGATTCAAGGTGGCCGCGTGTTTCATCACGGCCTCCGCCTCGCCAGTGAGCGCGGACTCGACGCATTTGAGCGATGCGGACTTGAGCAGCCGCGAGTCCGCCGCCACCGAGTCGCCTGCTTCCATCACCAGCACATCACCCGTGACGATTTCCGCCGCGGGAATCGAGACCACCTTGCCGTCGCGTTTCACCTTCGCGCGCGGGGCGGTCATGGTCTTTAGCGCGGAGATCGACTTGCGGGCGTTGAGTTCCTGATAGAATCCGATGGTCGCGTTGAGCGCGACCACCACGAAGATCGCGATGGCGTCCACCGCGTCGCCGAGCACGCCGGAGACGATGCCGGCCGCGATGAGAATCCAGATGACCAGGCTCTTGAACTGCCGGGAAAAAATCCGCCACGCGCTGACGGGCGCGGCCTCCGTCAAGACGTTCCTCCCGCCCGCCGCGAGCCGGCGTGCGGCTTCAGCCGAGGTCAGCCCGGTCGAGGAGGAGCCGAGGCTCGCCAGCACGTTCTCGGCGGATTCGTGGTGCCAGGCTGTGTTTTCAGATGGCGAGGGGATTTGCATGCGTGGGTTTCAACTCATCCAACCACGCGTCATCCGGCATGGCGTAAGGACGGAAGGTTTCCAGCGTACCATGGTGCTCGTTATGGAACAGCGCGCGGTGAAGTCCCAGCGAGGTGGCGGCGGGGGAGTCGATGAGATTGGACGAGTCGTTGGCACTCATCTGGAACAGCACGCGCATCTCGAACTCCGCCATCAGCTTGCGCGGGATCCAGCGACTGACGTTGTTCCAGGTGTCGGTGGCGGCGAGCACGTGCATGCCGACCGGGCCGCCCTCGCCTAGCAGGCTGGCGAACGCCTGCGCCGGCGTGGTTCCGGCGTCGTCGTCCATCGAGAAGCGGAATTCGTCGTCCGGTCGCAGCGACTTGAAGCGCTGGAGATCATGTACGATGAGGAAAATTTCCGGCGCGTCGCGACCGGACGTCGGACCACGGGCTTCGAGTTCCTGTGACAGATCAGCGAGTAGGGCGGGCACTTCCGCAGGGCCGCCGATGCGGATTTTCTGCGGCAGAATCGCGGCGAGGCGTTGGAAAAACCCGCTGTCGCCGTGGTCGTAGGCGTGGGGATCGAGAATGACGAATTCCACCTGCTCCGGCGGGTACTGGGCGGCGAGGGAAACGATGCTGATCGCCAGCAACGACAGCGCCCGCTCGGCGGACTGGCCGACGACTAACAAATGACTGCCGCTCTGGCGCTGGAACTGCGCTTCGGTCGGTCCCTTGATCGAGTTCGGCGCGCCGAGCCACGCCCGCGCGGTGACTGGGCGGGCGGTGGGATGGGAGGATAGCAGTTTTTTCAACTCCGAATTGTCGCGGACGTCGGCGGGCGCATTGCCTTCGAAAATGATCGGCGTCGGCGCTTTTTTGCCGCCTCGGGTGGCGAGCGCGTTGACCTGGTCGAGCACGGCGTCGCGCTCGTCCTCGGGCAGCCAGACGATTTGAAACGGACTGTTCGCGGCGAGCGCGCCGGCCTGGTCGTTGTAGATCCCTTCGCCCGGTCGCGTGAGCAAGCGCGGGGCCGGGTTGTCGTCGTCCATGATCAGGTGCGCGTCGGTTTCGTTGCACTGCAGCGCGATGCGGATGACCATCTGCCCGAGCGTGGCGCGGGCCAGCGTGTAGGCACCGCCGAGCGTTTGGGAACCGAGGATCACATGGATGCCGAAGGCGCGGCCCTGTCTAACGATACGGTCCAGCAGCAGCGAGGCCTCTTGCGCGACTGAGTCGTCCTCGGTGAAAAATTCCTGGAACTCGTCGATGAGCAGCAAGCTGCGCGGCAACGGTTCGTGTCCCGGCGTGCGCTTGTAGCCGGCGAGGTCCTGCGAGCCCGCATGGCGGAAAAGCTCGCCGCGGCGTTTCAATTCCGCATCGATCCGCTGGAGCACGCTGAGCGCGAATTCCCGGTCGCTCTCGATGGCGATGACCCGCGCGTGCGGCAGCCGTTTGGCGGCGTAACACTTGAACTCCACGCCCTTCTTGAAATCCACCAGATAGAACTCGACCTGCTCCGGGCTGCACCACAGCGCGAGGTTGGTGATGATGACGTGAAACAACGTGGACTTGCCGGAGCCGGTTTTCCCCGCAACCAGCGCGTGCTGGCGGGTGCCTTTTCCGATCGCCATCATCTGGAGTTTCTTCGCCCCGGTGCGGCCGATGGGCACGCGCAACTCGTCCGTGGTGTCGGATGTCCAGACTTCGTCCGGCGGCGGCGCGATTTGTGAAAACGGCACCTGCACGCGGTTCGAGTCGATACTCGCCTTGCCGATCCGGTGCACCAGTGTGATCGAATCCTCATGAGTCGGCGGCGGATCA
>JBIHZT010000598.1:0-2837 GCA_044240265.1 Luteolibacter sp.
GGTCGAGGATGCGGTCCTCGATGGTGCCGCGGCAGACGAGCTTGTGGACGAAGACCGGTTTGGTCTGGCCGATGCGGTGGGCGCGGTCGGTCGCCTGGTTCTCGGCGGCGGGATTCCACCACGGGTCGTAATGGATGACGGTGTCGGCGGCGGTGAGATTGAGGCCGGTGCCGCCGGCTTTGAGGGAGATGAGGAAAACCGGGGTTTCTCCTTGTTGGAATTGTTTCACCAGCGTGGCGCGGTCCTTGGTCTGGCCGGTGAGTTTCAGATAGGGAATTTTTTCCTTCACCAGATGCTGCTCGATGAGGGCTAGCATGGAGGTGAAGGTGGAGAATAACAGAATCCGCCGGCCTTCCTCGATGAGCGTGGGCAGCAGCTCGTCGGTCAGATAGTCGAGCTTGGCGGACTCGGTGACCTTCTGCGCGGCCACTGACTTGAGCAGCTGCGGGTGGCAGCAGATCTGGCGGAGCTTGAGCAGCGCGTCGAGCACGATGATGTGCGACTGGCCGAGGCCCTTGGAGGCGATGGCGTCGCGCACGCGCTTGTCCATGGCCGCGCGCACGGATTCGTAGAGGTCGGTTTGTTTTTTGTGAAGATCGATGCCGTGGATGAGCTCGGTTTTTTCCGGCAGTTCGGTGGCGACCTGGTCCTTGGTGCGGCGCAGGATGAGCGGGGAGACGCGGCGGTTGAGCGCGAGCTGGGCGTCGCCGGAGCGGTCACGCTCGATGGGCCGGCGGAGGGTGGTGTTGAAGGATTTTTCATCTCCCAGAAACCCGGGCATCAGGAAGCGCATGAGGCTCCACAGCTCGCCAAGGTGGTTTTCCATCGGCGTGCCGGACAGGCAGAGGCGGTGGGCGGCCTTGAGCTGGCAGGCGTTCTGCATGCTGATGGATTTGGGGTTCTTGATGTATTGCGCCTCGTCGAGCACGACGACGTGCCACTTTTGATGGGCCAGCGCTTCGAAATCGCGGGCGAGCAGCGGATAGGAAGTGAGCACGATGTCGGCTGCCGCGATACCGCCGAAGCCGGCGGCGCGGTCCTTGCCCTGAAGGGTGAGCACCTTGAGATGCGGGGTGAATTTTTCGCACTCCGCAGTCCAGTTAGGCACGACGGAGGTGGGGGCGATGACGAGCGAGGGCAGCCCGGGCGACTTCGCGCACTCCGCCGCCAGGTGGGCGAGGGTTTGCACGGTTTTTCCGAGGCCCATGTCGTCGGCGAGGATGCCGTGGAGTCCGTGATCCGCCAGGAACTGGAGCCAGCGGTAGCCCTCAAGCTGATAGGGGCGCAACTCGGCGCACAGTGACGCCGGCAATTCCGCCGGCGGCAGGTCGGTGATGTTTCTGAGGTTGTGACCTAACCTGGCCAGTGCGCGGGTGGTCTCGGAGGAGTCGATGGCGAGCCCATCCGCCACACCGGCGGCGGCGATGCGGTCGATGCGGATGGGGCCGTCGCCGGTATTTCCATGGAACAGGTGGCGGACCTGATCGACCAACTCGATGAGCCGCACGGTGGGGAAGCGGATGAAGCCGTCCAGCGGATCCTCACACGGGACGGATAGGAATTCGGGCAGTCCAGGCGCGTCCGCCGGCGGGAGGTCCATGCGGATCGCCTGCGCGATGATGGGAATGAGGCTGACCTGCTTTCCCTGGAGCTCGAAGGTGATGTCGAAGCGGAACCAGTCGATGCCGTGGTCCGTGTCCGGCTCGATGACGGGGAAAAAGTCGGTCGCGTCGTGCGAGGTGAGGCCGGCCTTGGGATCGATTTCAATGGCCCAGCCGGAGTCGTTGAGCGCCTGCATTTCCTCGCTATCCAGCAGTTCGAGCCAGGCGAGCTGCTGGGAGAACCCGGGTTCGACCGGGACCACGGAGTGCAGCGCGGCGGTGTCGAGAAGCGTGACGGAAACGACGCCGCTGAGGGACATCAGGCCGGCCTTTTTCAGCCGGGCGATGTGCGCCTGCTCCGCCTCGAAATCACGCGGCCAGAAGACGCGCCCGCCATCGCGGACTTCCGCATGGCTCTGTGGATGCCCCTTGGCCAGCGGCGGCAGCAGCCTGCTGTCTTCATAGCGGAATGAAATCTGCCCGACGATGAGGTCATGCTGTTCCCAACCCTTCCCGATGGTGCGGGAATGAACGCGCAAATGAGGCAGCGGCGGTGTGGGCTCACGTCGAATGGTTTCCACCCGCGTGGGCACCGGCAGGGCGGCGGTGGAAATGGCGGAAAAGCGCTGGGAAATCACCTCAAGATCCTTGGCGGAAACCGCCGGCCCGTTCTGCCAGGCGCCAAGAACCGCCGCGGGAAGATCGCTAACGGCGATGCCTAACTCTCCGGTCGCCGGATCCAGATAACGCGGCGGTTGCGTGGGAATCACGATCACGCCGGGGTTCTCGCATTGCAGCTCCGGCTTGGCGCTGCCGCTCGGTTGCACCTTCCACACGGCGTTCACGGTCTGTGGCGGGCCGAAAGTGATAGGGATGTATTTTTTTCCCGGTTTGCCACTTTCGATTTCCTCTCCCCAGAACAACCGGCCGGTCGCGTGGGCGGCTTCGAGAAAGTCGTCCCAGCCGCTGCCGGTCAGGGCGAGATCGTCGTAGTAGTTCCGCTTGCCGGGTCGCTGATGGAACATGGAGGCGACGAGGAAATCCTCGTTCACCAGATACTTCGGCGGGTTTGATAGATCGGCCTGGGAGCGGGAATCGGAAATCTTGACGGCACCATCCTTCAGGTGGGTGCCGACGCGCAGCACGAAGTGCAATTCCTTCCCCTCCCATGCCAGCGGCCGCTCGATGCAATAGGCGAGAAACCGTTTCTCCGGCTTCTCCGGTGGCAGCAGCGGA
>JBIHZT010000599.1:0-2828 GCA_044240265.1 Luteolibacter sp.
CTCGTTGATCGAGTCATTGGCGTACCCGTCGCCGTCGCTATCAAGATCCGTGGCATCGGAAACACCGTCGCCGTCAATATCCAGTTCAAGCTTGGAGTCGTCACTCAGTCCGTCGCCATCGACGTCAGTCTCGCCGAGGACGAAATCCGCCAGTCCGTCACCATCGATGTCCAACTCCAGATTCGAATCGTTTTTCAATCCGTCGCCATCGATGTCCCTTTCGTTGGGATTTCCGTTCAAGAGTCGGTCGCCGACGAACTTACCTTTGAAAGGACCTCTTTTACAAATGCCACCATCCACATTGCGGTCCTTGCTGTTGGGAATTCCGTCGCCATCGACATCCACATCAAAACGGTTGATGATACCGTCGCCATCCAAGTCGAGCAAGCGGTTCGGTGTCGCTGCTACCGCGGGAGCGACGCCGAAGGCGGCGATGAAAGCCGCGCTGATCGCGAAACGGCGGACACCGGAAAATCTAGGAGTTTCGTTCAATTTCATGATGATGGCTGATGATGTGTGGGGGTAAAACGTGCGGCATAACGACCCTTCCGCGCTGGTGATAAGGCTAGTTACCCCATCGGGAATCGACTTGTCGAGACGGGAAAACCGGTTCAGCGCTCCAGCAGGATTTCCGTCCCAAGCACCACGAGATCCACGCGCCCCTTGAGCGCCTGGTCGATGAACGGCGTGTTCTGCGACTTGGATTTCATGAAGTCCTTGGTGAAAGTCGTGTCCGCCTCGGTGTCGAACAGGATGAGATCCGCGGGCTGGCCGACTTCGATGGACACTGCGGGCAGCCCCATCAGACGGCGCGGCTCGGCGGAATATCGTTTCACGACGAGGTCCCAGCCGAATTTCCCCGTGGCGACGTAGTGGTGGTAGAGCGACACCAGCGCCGTATCCAGACCGGTGATCCCGTTGGGCGCGCTGACGAAATCCTGGGATTTCTCAAACGGCGTGTGCGGCGCGTGGTCGGTGGCGATGAGGTCGAACACACCGTCGATGAGCCCTTGCAGCAGCCCGTCGTTGTCCGCCTGCGTGCGCAGTGGCGGGTTCATTTTGTAATTCGTGTCGTAATCGCCGATGTGCTCGTCAGTGAATAACAGGTGATGGGGAGAAACCTCGGCGGTCACCTTCACGTCGCCGCGGGATTTCCACCAGCGGATGGTTTCCATGCCGAGCTTGCTGGAGACGTGCTGGATGTGGATGTGCGCGCCGGCCGCGTGGGCCAGGCGGATGTCGCGGTCAATGATGATTTCCTCCGCACAAGCGGGCGACCCCTTGATGCCGAGCCGATAGCTCACCAACCCCTCGTTGAGCGCGCGCGGCCCGGCGAGTTCCGGCACCTCGCAATGGCTGGCGAAGAACATGCCGAACTCGGTGGCATACTGCATGGCGCGCAGCAGGATGGCGGGATCGCCGGTGGTGTCGCCATCGTCCGTCAGCATGACCACGCCGAGCGCGCGCATGCCGTCGATGCCAGCCATCTCCTTGCCGTGGCGGTCCTTGGTGACGCAGCCGGAAGTGTAAACCGGGATGCGGGCCGTGCGCTTGGCGATGTCCAAAACATTCGCCACCACCGTCGCCGAGTCGATGGCCGGGCGGGTGTTCGGCATCATCACCACGCCGGTGATGCCGCCGTTGATCGCGGCCTCCGTGCCGGAAGCGATGGTTTCCTTCGCCTCGAAGCCGGGCTCGCGGAAATGCACGTGCGCGTCGAACATGCCGGGCGCGAGGACCCGGCCGCGGGCGTCGATGACGCGCGCGCAATCCGGAGCGGTCAGGCCGCTGCCGATCTGTTGGATTTTTCCGTCGGAAATCAGGACATCACCGGAGACAAGGTCGGGAGAATTCTCGGAGGCGATGCGGGCGTGGGTGATGAGGAGTGTCATGAGTGCGGCGCGGATTTTGGGGGGATGCCCGGGAAATACAAGCACGGGGAGCCGCCAACCCGAACCCGGCGGCCGCACCGGAAAACCGATTGGGCACTTCACCCCATAGACACGCGGAGAAATCCGGGCGAATGTCATTTCATGCAAACCGGCATCCAGACCGGTTCGCCCGAAAACCACACCACCATGAAAACCAAACCAAGCCGGCTTACGGCTCCTATCAAAAACCAGCTCGGCATCTCCATGCTTCTCTTCCTGTCGAGCGTCACCTTCGCGGTTGCCGCCGCTCCCGAGGTCATCGTCCAGCCCGAGGCCACGGTCAGTTGCGACGTTCCCTTCACCTACTCCGCCGCCATCTCGGACATCGATGGCGATGCGGTCCAAGCCACTTGGATCTTGAACGGCGTGTCGGTCGAGACTGACAACATCGCCGCCGGTGGACCACCCAGCGCTGGCGTGGTTACCTACACCGCGACTCTGCCAGATGGCGTCAACACCCTGTCGGTCACCGCCAGAGACAGCTCCGGCGCCGTCACCACCAGCAGCTCCACCATCACCGTCGTGGACACGACCGCTCCGGTCATCGTCGCCGACACGGCCAATCCCAGAATCCTGTGGCCACCGAATCACAAGATGGTCACGGTGCGGGTCAATGCCGGGGTCATCGATGACTGCGGACCGACCACGTGGAAAATCCTATCGGTGAGAAGCAATCAAGCCGTTGATGCCAAAGGCGGCGGCAAAAAAACATCGCCCGACTGGAGAATCATGGATGACCACACCGTCCAACTTCGTGCGGAACGCTCGGGAAAAGCCGGCAGCCGCGTCTATGTCATCACCGTCCAGGCCACCGACGAAGCCGGAAATCAATCCACACCCTCGACCGTGAGAGTGGTGGTGCCGCACAATAAGGGCAACAATAAGAACGACGACACG
>JBIHZT010000600.1:0-2827 GCA_044240265.1 Luteolibacter sp.
CGTCATAACCGATGAGGTCGGGCCGCCATTGGTATTCGTTCAGGTTGACGAAAAGCGGGGCGTAACACTGCATGGTGACGAGGTCGGAGTTGCGCTCCATCGCCGCCATCCACGCGGCGTCGCCGACGGCGGCCTTCATGTTAGGCGTGGCGGGCAGCCCCTTGGACCGCTTGTCCCACGGCGGGAAGCTGGTTTCATGAGCCGCCCACTCGCCGACGAAAATCTCGGGGCCCTTGCGGTCGTAATTGTCGAAATGAGTGGGCGAATCCTTAAGGAACGCCTCGGTATTCCGATAGTAATGCTCGTCGAGCACGTCCGGCTTGCGGCTGTGGACGCCGATCTTGGCGGACTGCTCGTTGCCGATGCTGGAGATGCACTTGAGCGCGGGATAACGCTTTTTGATCGCGTCGGAAAACTGGGCGTAGCGGCCGTCGTAGCTGCCGGACTTGTCGAACCAGTCCTCGTTGCCGATTTCCACATAGCGCAGCTTGAACGGCGCGGGATGACCGTCCCGGGCACGCAGCGCGCCCCATTTCGAGTCAACGGGTCCGGTGATGTATTCGATTTCATCGAGCGCGTCCTGGACGAAGGGCTCCAGATCCGGGCCGGGTTTCACGAACGCGCCCTTGAGCGAGTAACCGGCATATACGCCTAACACCGGCTCGGCATCCATGTCCTCGCACCACAGAAGAAACTCCATCAGGCCCATGCCCTCGGTGGAGCGGTAGCCCCAGGGACCGGGATGTCCGCCGCGCCCGCTGATCGGGCCGAGGGTTTTCTTCCAGTCGAAACGCGTCTCGATGGTGTCGCCCTCCAGATAGTTTCCACCAGGGAAGCGCAGGAACGCGGGCTTGAGATCGACGAGCATCTGCATGAGGTCGCGGCGCAGTCCGTTAGGCCGGTCTTTCCAGGTCGGCGGGAACAGCGAGACCAGGCCGAGCCAGACGGTGCCGGGCTGGTCCACGGTGAGGACGAGCCGCGCCTGGGTGGTGGGGGCGACTTGGCCGGTGGTGAGCACCAGCTCGTAGGATTCCCACTCGGTTGATAGATCCTTCCCCGTGGCCGTGGCGTAAACCGTCGCGCCATCCACGCTGGTGATCGAGACGCTGACCTTGCCGGTGAATCCGGCGGCGGCCTTCGCATGGAAAGCCGCGCGGTAGCGGGTGTCCGGCTTCACCGGGACGCCCCAGTAGCCAGAGTTAGAGACACCGGCCGGCGCGGCGGCCACGTCGATCCGCAAGCTGGTGGGAATGGCGGCGTTGAGCGGTTGCTTCGGGTCGAGCGCGATCGACGCCCCTTGCACGGCGGACCAATGCACGGGCTTTTCCGCATCGTCGAGGAAGGCGCGGTTGCGCACGAGTTCCGCGTAGAGGCCGCCGTCGTAGCAGTAGTTGATTTCCTCGGTCATCAGGCCGTAGTGCATCGGGCTGACCTTGGCGGCGGGCGCGCCGGCCTCGATGACCAGAGATGCGGCTTCCCGCGCACCACAGTTTCCGGCAGCCGTGAGCAGACCTAACACAAGGCGGAATACAGGCGGAGCCATGCAGGGTTTCATGAGGAGACCGGAATACCCGCTTGTCACGCGAGCAGGAAGCAGGAACAGCCCGACCGCAAGAACTGCGGCGGTTTTCAGAAAACAAGGGCGGTCACCCTTGGCTGAACTCATCCCTACCGGCGTCGTCGAAATCCGTCTCACGCACGCGTTTGCGGTCGCGCTGGATTTCGACGTTCTTGCGGAGAATTTCTCGTAGTTCGGACCCGCCGTGGATCGCGGGAATGACCAGGTCCGGCATGGTGCGGTCGGACGTCGCCAGAACGATGGAGGCGAGGCCGGTGAGCCGCATCCACCACGGGCGGACCATCACGGAGTCCTTGACCCGATAGAGCTCGATTTCGTCGATTTTCTGGTTGATGACGCCGCGGGTGACGCGGAGCCGCTCGCTGGTGAGTTCGAAAACCTGGGTGCGGACCACCAGATAGCGCCAGAGCAAGTAGCCGGCGGGAAGAACAAGCGCGGCGAGGGTGAATGGAAACGCGGGCGGAAAAGCCAGTCCAGCAACCACCAACCCGGCGGAGGCGAGCAATGCGGCCGTGAAGGGCCCCAGGTTGAGCCACTGCGAGGAGCTGCCTTTCCAAAGCGATTTTTCTTCAGTCATGGCGCGGAGCATGCGCCGCCCCGGTAGCGATTCGCAAGTGGAGATTGGCGGGATCAAGCCCGGCCAAGGATCCGCGCCTGATCGAAATCATACGGCGTGAGCTCCAGCACGAGTCGCTCGTCGATGGAAAAAACTTCCTTCGCCTCGGTCAGCGGCTTGGAGAGGTGGGCGAGAATCGGCTTTCCGTTCGGCAGCGCCACCCGGTAGAGCACCGGGTTCAAATGCTCCAAAACTTTCCCGACGGCATGAATCGTGGCATCTGGCATCGCGGAAGAATCTTTCACCCCGAATCAGGCCCGTCAACAAGCACCCGCCGGCTCATGAAGGCACCCTGATTTTTAACTGGAAATGATGACCTGACTTGACGACAAGCGCTGGACCCTCATCATCCGGCCGACAATCCTTCGTTCCCTGTGCGACGGCTTGCCAAATCAAATTCTTCCATCCCCACCGACATGAACCTCCGTTTGTCCGCTTTCATCGCTTGTTTCAGCGCCGCTTTGTTTGCCTCCTGCACTCCCTACAACGAGAACCAGGGTAAAAAACCGACTCAAAAGCCTGCCGAAAAGACAGTAAGCAGCCCCGAGCAGCAAAAACTCCAGGCGCAACGTGACGCGATGAAGGAAAAGGAAAAACAAGCCACCAAGACCGAGGACGAGGTCAAACCGACG
>JBIHZT010000601.1:0-2826 GCA_044240265.1 Luteolibacter sp.
TGGCCGTCTCGACGCCACCACCGCCGTCCCGGCCGATGTCTGCGTGATCACGCCCGTCGGAATGGATCACATGCAGCATCTCGGGAACTCGCTGGAGGAAATCGCCATGGAAAAAGCCGGGATTTTGGTCCCCGGGAAGCCGGCGATCTCCGCCCCGCAGGATCCCGTCGTGCAGCGGGTGTTGGAAAAGGAGGCGAATGAAAAACGTTCGCCGCTGGAATTCATCGAGGAACCGCTGCTCGGCTATCCGATGGCGCTGGCTGGCGAGCACCAACGGTGGAATGCCGCCCTCGCGGTGTCCGCGCTGCACCGATTGGGGATTTCCCTACGCTCGGACAGCGTGGGCTACGGCTTGTCGCGGGTGAGCTGGCCGGGCCGTTTTGAAATCATCCGTCCGGGCGTCATCCTCGACGGTGCGCACAATCCGCACTCCGCGGCAGTTCTCGCGGCGACCTGGCGCGAGAATTTTCCGGGAAAAAAAGCCGCGCTGGTCTTCAGTGCGGTGGCCGGCAAGGACATCGCCGGGATCTTGGAAATCCTCGCCCCGCTCGCGTCACGGATTTTTCTCTGCCCGGTCGATACTCCGCGCGCGGTGGCTGTCGATGAACTCGCCGCCTACCTGCCTGCGGACGCGCCGCCGCATGAAGTGTGCGGGACTTTCGAAGCGGCGCTTGCCGCTGCGCTTTCCCTAGGCGGCCCGGTGCTGGTGGCGGGATCGCTTTTTCTCGTCGGCGAAGCGCGGGCCTTTCTCACGGAGGGAAGTTTCCAAGCCAGCGCGCAATAACCGGGCACACTTAAAATGCCCTCACGCGGACGCCATCAAAGTTCCTCCAAGGAATGCCATCAGATCATGCGCCGGATCGAGGCGATGGACGGCGTGGTCGGTGTCATCATCGGCCGCTCCTACGGCGGGAAATCCCTCGGTCAGGGAAGCGCGACCGGCACCATCAAGGTCCAGCGCAAAATTTCCGGTGGTCTCAAAGCCGTGACCCAGTCCGCCAAGGGATTGCAGGAGATTTTCATCCGGACCGATGCCGGGATGGAAGACGCCGTCGCTGAGGCGATCTTGAAATTATAGCCGTGCCATCATCGCCGCGGGCACGCTAGAGTCCGTCCATGCCGTTCAGTAAATTCGGACTCCAAGCCGGGATCCTCGGAGCCATCCAGAAGTCGGGCTACACGCGCCCCACGCCGGTGCAGACAGCGGCCATTCCCAAGGTGATGCAGGGAAACGACCTCATCGCCATCGCTCAGACCGGCACCGGCAAGACGGCGGCGTTCGTGCTGCCGATACTCCACCGACTATCAGAATCAAGCGGCAAGGGCCAGCAGCGCCACATCAAGTCGCTCATCCTCGCGCCCACCCGGGAACTCGCCGTGCAAATCATGGAAAACATCCGGAACTACGGCCAAAGTCTGCCCATCCGCGTAGCCGCCATTTTCGGTGGAGTCGAGGAAGTCGCCCAGATCAAGTCGCTGCGCAAAGGAGTCGATATCGTCGTCGCCACACCCGGCCGTCTGATCGATCTGCTCGGCCGCCAGAAGCTGGATTTCAGCGGGCTGGAAGTGCTCGTCCTCGATGAGGCGGACCGGATGCTGCACATGGGATTCCTTCCGGACATCGAGAGAATCGTCGCCTTCCTGCCGAAGCGGCGGCAGACGCTGATGTTCTCCGCCACACTATCCAAACAAGTCGAGTCGCTGGCGCACCGGTTTCTCTATCAACCAAAGCTGGTCCAGGTCGGCAAGCGCTCGAACCCCGCGGACACCGTGGAGCAGTGTGTCTATGAGGTGCCGGCGCACCTGAAGAACGCGCTTCTGCTGGAACTACTGCGGCAGCCGAAATTCACGCGGGTCCTCGTCTTCGTCCGGATGAAGGACGGGGCGAACCTGCTCACCAATTTTCTCAAACTCGCCGGCGTGAAAGTCGCCCGGCTCCACTCCAGCCGCTCGCAGGAACAACGGCTCCAGGCGCTTCAGGATTTCAAGGATGGAAAAGTCCAGGTCCTCGTCGCCACCGACATCGTTGCGCGCGGCATCGACATCGACGGCGTCACTCACGTCGTGAACTACGATTTCCCGGTCAATCCCGAGGACTACGTTCACCGCATCGGCCGCACCGGCCGGGCGGAGGCGCAGGGCGAGGCGCTCAGCTTCGTGCCCAAGGGCGATCTCAACCTGCTGGACATCCTCGAGATGTCCATCGGCCAGCGTCTCGATCGCAAGCGCCTGCGGGGTTTCGACTATCACGCCGCCGTCCCGGCCCCTGTGCCGGGGGAAAAGGCGCCGCGCCAGGACTGGCGGAAGCGCACCCGCGAAATGGCGGCGAAGAAGGCCGCGAAATCCGAGATGCCGAAAAAAGCGCCCTATGGCCGGGCCGCGAAAAAGCCCGCCGACAAGCGGGGCAAAAAATAAAGACGCCGGGGACTGCCCGGCGTCTTGTTGAAGAATCGTAAAAACGATCGCTGACGATTTATTCCGCCTTTTCGGTCGCCTCATCGGCTTCCTTCCAACCGGAGATGCCGGCCGAGAGGTGTTTCACGTTGGTATAGCCGAGCTCCTTGGCCTTCTTGGCGGCGGCCTTGTAGGCGTTGCACTTCGGGCCACCGCAATACGCGATGACAAGCGCCGCCTTGTCGGCTGGCAGCACTTTGTCCAGCGTCGCGCCGTCTTTCTCGTAATCGATGGCGGTCGGGATGTGGCCGGCCTTGTAGGAATCGCTGCCGTTCACGTCGATGACGGTGACCGCTTTTTCCGCGATGGCTTTCTTGAGATCCGGCACGCTGATGTCGGCGAAGTCACCGGCGAATGCAGTGGCGGAGAGGA
>JBIHZT010000081.1:0-10005 GCA_044240265.1 Luteolibacter sp.
CCAGCAGTCCAAGTCCACGCCGCTCGGCGCCGTGGCCAAGTTCAGCATGTCCGGCAAGGCGTTGCCGAAAAAAGACCTCGGCCTCATCGCCACCACCTACGGCTCGGTTTACGTCGCCCGCATCGCGCTTGGTGCGAAGGACGCGCAGGCCGTCACCGTCTTCCGCGAGGCCGAGAGTTATCCCGGCCCGTCGCTGATCATCGCCTACAGCCACTGCGTCGCCCACGGCTACAGCATGTCGCAGGGCCTGGAACAACAGAAACGCGCCGTCGCCTGCGGTTACTGGCCGCTCTTCCGCTTCGATCCTCGCCGCGCGGAGAGGGGAGAAAATCCGATGAAACTCGACTCCGCCGCTCCCAAGAGTTCGCTGCGGGAATTTACAAGCAACGAATCCCGCTTCCAGATGCTAGAGCGCATTAATCCGGAACGCTCCGCCATGCTCCAGGACATGGCCGCCGAGTCGGTCAAGGAACGCTTCGCCCTCTATCAACAAATGGCCGCCGCCGTTCAGCAACCCACAACCAACGACTGATCGCCATGAATCTCGCCACCACCTACCTCGGCCTACCATTGAAAAACCCGGTGATGCCCGGAGCCTCGCCGTTGGTTGACAAGCTCGACAACGTCCGCCGCCTCGAAGACGCCGGGGCCGCCGCCATCGTCCTGCACTCGTTGTTCGAGGAGCAGATCACCAACGAGCAGATCGCCGAGTTCGCCCATACCGAAAATCCCGCGGAATCCTTCGCCGAGGCCGTCTCCTATTTCCCGAAAATGGAAGACTACTCGCTCGGACCGGACCGCTACCTTGACCAGATTTCGCGCATCAAGGAGTCGGTGGAAATCCCCGTCATCGCCTCGCTCAATGGCGTGACCAAGGGCGGCTGGATCGACTACGCCCGCCTCATCCAGGACGCCGGCGCGGATGCCCTCGAACTCAACGTTTACTACATCGCCACCGATCCGGACGAACCCGGCACCGCCGTGGAAAAGCGCACGCTCGACATCCTCACCGCCGTCAGGGAATCCGTCACCATTCCCGTCGCGGTCAAGCTCTCGCCCTTCTTCTCCTCGCCCGGCCACTTCGCCAAGCAGCTCGACTCGCTAGGCGCGGCCGGAGTCATCCTGTTCAACCGCTTCTACCAGCCGGACATCGACATCGAGGAACTCGAAGCCATGCCGCGCCTCGATCTATCCAACTCCACCGAGCTCCGCCTGCGCCTGCGCTGGGCAGCGATCCTCCATGGGCATCTGAAGGCGGACATCGCCGTCAGCGGCGGCGTGCATACCGTCGAGGACATCATCAAGGCCATCATGTGCGGGGCCAGCGTGGTGCAGGTCGTTTCCTGCCTGCTCAAATACGGCCCCACTCACATCGGCGGCCTGATCACCGGTCTCAGCCAATGGCTGGAGGAGCACGAATACAAATCCGTGGATGAAATGCGCGGCAGCATGAGCCTCCGCCACTGCCCGGATCCAACCGTCTTCGAGCGCGCCAACTACCTGCGCGTCCTCCAACTCTGGAAGGTCTGATTTCGACCAATCACCCGGACTGGGATTCATTCCCATGATTCCCACGATTCACAAACGCGATCGCGCAAACTCACTAACATGAAATTCACCCGCTTCCTTGCCTCACTGATGCTCTCCCTCCTGGCGGCGACTCCGGCCGGCGCTGATGAACCCGTCAAGGAATCCGCCGGGCAACACGACGCGCGCATGGCCTGGTGGCGGGATGCGAAGTTCGGCTTGTTCATCCACTGGGGGCTCTACGCGGTGCCCGCCGGAATCTATGACGGCAAGCCCGTCGGCGGCATCGGCGAGTGGATCATGAAAAACGCCAGAATCACGGTGGCCACCTACGCCAAATACGCGGACACCTTCAATCCCACCGGGTTCGACGCCCGCAAGTGGGTAAAGATGGCCAAGGACGCCGGCATGAAATACATCGTCATCACCTCGAAACACCACGACGGGTTTGCGATGTTTCACAGCAAGGCCAGTCCCTATAACATCTACGACGCCACCCCCTTCAAGCGCGACCCGCTCAAGGAACTCGCCGATGCGTGTCAAGAAGAGGACATGAAACTCGGCTTCTATTATTCCCAGTGCCAGGACTGGTATCATCCCGGCGGAAGTGTCCTGGGCGGCGACCACTGGGATCCGGCGCAGGATGGAAGTTTCGATGAATACCTCGACAAGGTGGCGATTCCCCAGGTGAAGGAAATCCTGACGAAGTATGGTCCGGTCTGCGTCCTCTGGTGGGATACGCCGAACAAAATGATGACTCCGGAGCGCTCCGCAAAACTCAACGAACTCCTGAAACTCCAGCCCGGCATCATTCATAACAACCGCCTCGGCGGAGGCTTTCATGGCGACACCGAGACTCCCGAGCAGTATATCCCCGCCACGGGCTACCCCGGTCGCGACTGGGAGGCCTGCATGACATTGAACGACACCTGGGGCTTCAAATCCACGGACCACAACTGGAAAAGCACCAAGACCGTCCTTCACAACCTCATCGACATCGCCAGCAAGGGCGGGAACTACCTGCTCAACGTGGGCCCCACCGCGGAGGGCGTCGTCCCGGAGGCTAGCGTCGAGCGACTGGCAGAAGTCGGGCGCTGGATGAAGGTCAATGGCGAGTCGGTTTACGGCACCAAGGCCACGCCCTTCGGTCGCGAGTTCGGCAAGGCAGTCCAAGGCCGCAGTGGCTACGGCAGTGAAGTCGCGGTCTCTTCCAGCAATTCATGGCGCTGCACCAGCAAGCCCGGAAAACTCTACATCCATCTCTTCGAGTGGCCCGCCGGGAAGTTCGTCATCAACGAGGTGGACCTGAACGTGAAAAACGCCTGGCTGCTCGCGGATCCCGACAAAAAGCCGCTGGCATTCACTTACAAGGATAACGTGCTCTCCGTTTCCCTGCCCGCTGCGGCACCGGATAAAATCGCCAGCGTTCTCGTGCTCGATGTCGAAGGTCGCGTTTCCCAACTGCCAAGCTATCTCCGCCAGGCGGCTGACGGATCCCTCAAGCTGGAAGCCGCCGACGCGGAAATCTCCGGCAAGACGGCCAAGCTCGAAGGTGACCACATCGGCTACTGGAGTGATCCCGCCGACACCGTGCAATGGCCCGTGGATGTGGAGAAATCCGGCACTTTCAAAGTCACCCTCGACTACGCCCTCGCAGGTGGTGCCGCTTCCAGCGCGGCGGTCATTTCCGTCGGCGACTCGGCACTCACCGCTTCGCTCGCCCCCACCGGAGACTGGAAGAAATTTCAAACCCTGGCTGCCGGCGAGCTGGAAATCAGCAAGCCCGGCAAATACTGGATCAAAATCACCCCGACTGAAACACCACACTTGGGCGTGATGAATCTACGCTCGCTCACGCTGACGAAGAAGTAGCCGGGTTTGCCTTCGAGAGCTTCAGGATGTCGAACATCGAACGTCCAACATTGAACGTCGAAGGGAGGAGGGATTGAACATCAGAGATCAAGCTGGTGGAGGCAAAAGGAGTGCGACATTGCTTTCGCGACAAGGACCGGGCGTTTGTTAGCGACAGGAATGCCTCGACTCCTTATAGACCACCTCCATGTCCAAGCTGTCCGCCAAGCTCAAGGAGGAATTCCTCGCCCTGCTCCCGCCCACCATCTTCTTTTTCGTGGCGCTGCACCTTGTCGCGATGGTGCGGGTGCTGATGCTCAAGGGCACCGGGCTGGCACCGATGACGTCGGTCTCGGTCTCGATCGCCGCGCTCGTGCTCGGCAAGTCGGTGTTGCTCGCGGACATGCTGCCGGGGATCAACCGCTTCCCGCAGCGCCCGTTGATCTATAACGTGGCGTGGAAGACCACGATCTACATGGCGGTATCCACGGTCATCCACTATCTGGAACATCTGTTGGAGTCCTGGCGGAAAACCGGCGGCTTTGTCGCGGGGAATGAAAAACTGCTGGCCACCATCATCTGGCCGCACTTCTGGGCCATCCAGATCCTGTTGTTCGTTTTGATCCTCATGTATTGCACCATGCATGAACTGGTGCGCGTCATCGGGGGGCAGAAGGTGATGCGGATCTTCTTCGGGCCGCTTTAAGAGGCTGTCTTAAAATCGAGAAAAGAGGTAATCAACCACAGATGAACGTTAATGAACACAGATGAAGAACACGGATAGATACCGTCAATGCGGACAGCCTTCGGCATTACATCCCTCTTCCATCTGCTCTACATGCCTGTTCATCTGCGGTTGGCTTCTTTCCGCATTGTAGGGACCCTGCATAAGGAGTGGCGACATTCCTGCCGCCACAAGGACCGGGCGTTTTTGGTAGCGACAGCAACAGTCGCCTCTCTTTACGCCTCCTCCATCATGTCGCCCACCACTTCCTCGGGATCGATGTCCGCCCGCTCGTAGGAGGAAACCGCCGCCCGCACCATGGCCACCGCGCTCTCGCGCTCGTCGTGGATGACCTGCACGCCGAGTTCCCTCAACCGCGTGACTTCCGCCGGATACTTCGCCCGGCCGAAGATGAAAATCCCGCTGTTCCGCTCGCGCACCAGCGGCACGGCGGCGCACGTGGCATTGACCGCCGGGAAGGTGAACGCCACCAGGCGCGCCCGCTCGATGCCTGCCAGAGCGAGCGCCTCCGCGTGCGTGGCGTCGGCGAATAGCACCGGTTGTCCCTCGCGTTTCAGGGCGCGGACGGTTTCGGAATTCAGCTCCATTACCAGCGTGTCCACGCCGCAGCGTTTGAGCGCTTCATTGAGCGATCTCCCTACCGGACCGTAGCCGCAGATGATGGCGTGGTCGGAAATCTCCTTGATCACCTTCACCGGACTCATCCCCTCCGGCGTGATCTTGCGCGTGCTCAGGATTCCCTTTTTTTCCAGCCATTTCCCCAACGGCATCGCACCGCGCATCAGCGATGGCACCAGCGCCATCGTCACCGCGGTGCAGACTAACAACATCTGCTCGACGCTCGGATCGAAGGGTCGGTAACCGCCCGCCTTGCCGATGAGCACCAGCGAAAACTCACCAGTGCTCGCCAGACTGGCCGTCGCCAGCAATGCCGGCCGCCCGGGCAGATGGATCCATTTGAGAATCGTGAAAATGATCCCGCTTTTTAAAACCAGGATCACCGCGCTGCCTAGCAGCACCCGGTGCCAGTCGGACGCGATCACCGATAGATCGATCAACAATCCCACCGAGATGAAGAAGATCGCCAGGAACAAATCCTTGAACGGCAGGATGTCTGATAGGATGCGGTGGCTGTAGATCGACTCGCTCACCACCAGGCCCGCCGCGAAGGCGCCGAGCGCCAGCGACAGGTTCAACGCGCCGCCCGCGAAGGCGATCCCGGCGCACAGCCCGATGACCGTCAGCGTGAACAACTCCCGGCTGCGCGTCCGCGCCACCGCGTGCAGCAGCGGCGTCAGACCGTAGCGGCCGAGCAGCCAGGCACCGATTAGAAACAAGCCACCCTTCAGCAGCGCCACGCCGATTTGGCCCGCCGCCGAGCCCTCGCCCTGGCCGTAGAGCGCCGGCATCACCAGGAAGAACACGATCACGAAAATATCCTGGAACAGCGCCACCCCCAGCGCCGCCCGCGCCCCCGGGTTGTTCTGCTGGCCGAGATCCTCGAACGACATCATCGACACCGCCGTGGAGCTCAGCGCCACCGCCGCGCCCAGCACGATGCTGTCCGCCACCGGGAAGCCGAACGCCGCCGCTAACAAGCCGACGATCGCGCCGGTGATTCCCACCTGCAGGCCGCCGCCGATGAGCGCCGTGCGCCACAAGTGTTTGAACTCCGTCAGCGAGAACTCGATGCCCAGCGTGAACATCAGCAGCACCACGCCGATTTCCGCGAAATTCATGATGACCGGGCTGCCCTTGTCCATGCCGGTCAACCACAGCAGCCCGAAATTCCCGATCAGCACGCCGCTCAACAGGTAGCCCACCAGCAGGCTCTGTTTAAACTTCACCAGCACCAGGGAAATCAACACCGCGAGTACTAGCACCAGCGTCAGCAGCGCGAACAGCGGCGAGATATTCGCCACCCCGCTCGCCAAAATCAGACCATCTAAAAACATCACCGCCAGCGTCCCGGTTTATCGCCGGATGGCAAAGGATAAAAAGGGCGAACCTGTTTCCACCCACCCCGCCGGGATTTTCATTCCCCCGGCAGTCGGGAGTGTGAATGCTCCCGCCCATGGTGGAGCACGTATTTCTGGGATGGGACCGGCCGTTTTTAACAACGGCGGTGGACTGGCTGCTGGAGCGGCGTGACGAACTGCCGGAAATGCTCGTCGTCGTGCCCACCGCCCAGAGCGGCCGCCGCTTGCGCGAGGCGCTGGCGGAAGCGGCGGGCGCGATCCTCTCGCCGAAAATCGCGACGCCCGGCTCCTTCCTGCAGACCCGCGACGACGAGGCGGCGGCGGATTGGATGGATCACGTCGCCTGGGTGGAGGTGTTGGAAAACGTGAGCGACTGGACGGCCTACGAAGCGCTGTTTTCCGAGCCACCGGGCGAAGGCACCAACTGGGCCGGCGGACTCGCCCGCGAGATGACCCGCCTGCGGCACTCGCTTCAGGAAAACGGGCTGCTGCTGTCCACCGCTGCTAGGAAACTCCGCGATTCGGTGGAGGCGGAGCGCTGGGAGGCACTCGGCCGGCTGGAGGATCTCGTCGAGCGCAAACTCCAGTCGTGGGGGCTGAAAAGCCGCAGCCGGGTACTGGCGGAAGGCCTCGGGCTACCCGCCGGGATTTCAAAAATCATTCTCGCAGGGGTGCCGGAAATGCCGCCGCTGGTCGAGCGGGCGATGCTGGCGTGGGAGCAACCGGTGGTGGCCCTCATCGGCGCACCGGAAAACGAGGCGAACGAATTTTCCCCCATCGGCAGGCCCATGCCGGCGTGGTCGGAGCGCGCGATGCCGTGGCCTGACGGCTCGGTGCAGGTCGTCGCCGATCCGCGCCAGCAAGCGGTCGAGGCGCTGCGCGTGATCGGCGAAATGAAAACGCCGTCGGATCAGGTCGCGCTGGGATCGGCGGATACCGAGGTGGGCGATGAGCTCGCCCGCAGTTTCACCCGCGAGGGTTGGCCGGCGTTTCATCCGGCGGCGGCGGTGGTCACCGGCGGGCTGGCGCGCTGGTTCGCGATCTGGTGCGAGTGGCTGGCCGACCCGACGCTGGCGACGATGGCGGATTTGTTAGCGCTACCCGAGACCGGCGTGCTGGTCGCTGGCAAGCGGGCGCAGAAAGCCAAGCGCCTGGCGGAACTCCGCGACCGCTGGATGGTCGCGCGGACCGAGGATTTGCAGCGCCGGATCGCGGCGGAGCATTTTCGCAACGATTGGGAAAAGGAATCCGCCGAAGAACTGCTCAAGGCCTCCGAGTCGCTGGAAAGCTGGCGCGGGAGTTTCCAGGGAGAAAATTCCAGCGGCGCGATGGCGCGTTTGTTAGCCATTCTCGGCCGCACCGGACCGACCACAGAAGAAACGGCGAACGCCATGGCCGACTGGTTCGGCAAAGCCGCGCCGCTGATGGAGCGGGTGAAGCGCGGGCCCGGCTTCTGGATCGAGCTGATGTTGTCCGAACTCCCCTCCCCCGCCCCGCTGCCGCCGGACGGCCGCGTGATCGACGTGCAGGGCTGGCTGGAACTCTATCACGAGCCGGGCCGCCACCTCGTGCTCTGCGGCATGAACGACGGCAAGGTCCCCGCCCGCAGCGGCGGCGAGCCATGGCTCAGCGAGGCCAGCCGCGAGCGGCTAGGCCTCATCAAGGACGCCGATCGCGCGGCGCGCGACGCGTTTCTCTATCAATCGATGATCGAGTCCCGCCGCGACGGCGGACGGGTGGACGTGATTTGCGGAAAATCCGGTGCAGGCGGCGAGTCGCTGCTGCCGTCACGGCTTCTGCTAGCCGCCGGCCGCGACGAGCTGCCCGCACGGGTGAAGGCACTTTTCAAGGAAGTCGAGCCGCCGGAAGCCGGGCTGCGCTGGCACGCGGATTGGAAATGGCAGCCGCGCGCCGCCGAGCCGCAGCAGCGGCTCAATGTCACCTCGCTCGGCGACTATCTGGCGTGCCCGTTCCGCTACTATCTGAAGCATGTTTTGAAAATGCAGGCCCCGGAAACCGGCCGCGCGGAGTGGAACGCCCGCGACTTTGGAAATGCGGCGCACGAGGTGCTGGAACGCTGGGGCCGCGACACCGAGGCGCGGGAATTTGAAAAACCCGAAGCCATCCACGACTGGCTTTCCGCCGAGCTTGACCGGGTGGTCGCGGAGTGGTTCGGCAAGCGCGTGCCACTCGCCGTGCGCATCCAGACCGAGGCGCTGCGCCAGCGGTTGTTATGGCTATCGCGGGTGCAGGCGGCGAACCGGCTCGATGGCTGGGAAGTGGTGGACGTGGAGCGCAAGGTCGAGCTGCCGGTCGGTGAGGCGATGATCGTGGCGAAAATCGACCGCATCGATCGCCACCGCGAGACCGGCCGGCTGCGGGTGCTCGATTACAAGACGGGGAAAGTCGAGGGCGTGGAGAAGGCGCATCGGAAAAAGCTCATGCCAGCGAGCACGCTGCCGCCGCATCTCAGCCTGGAATGCCCGGCCGTCTATCAAGGCGAGGACAAGGGGAAATCCGCGAATTTCCTTTGGTATAATCTCCAGCTCCCGCTCTACGCCGCCGCCCTGGTCGCGCGCGGCGAACCGCTGCCGACGCCCTGTTATTTCACGCTCCGTTCCACCGAGGCGGATGTCGCGATCCACGAGTGGACGGATTTCGAAACCGCCGATCTCGAAGCCGCGCAAGCCTGCGCCGACTGGGTCGCCGGCCAGATCGCCGCCAAGGTTTTCCAGCCACCAGCGGAGAAAGTGACCTACGACGACTTCGCCGTGCTGGCCGCGGGCCGGGCGTTTGAGGAAATGTTCGAAGGGCAACCGCCTGCTTGATGGGAATCCCGCCCCTTGAAATGTTCTGCCAAAACCTTGAGAACGACAACTAATGGAACCAAGATTGATAGCCATCATCGGGTCATTTTTGATGGCGGCTCTCTTCACCGTCACGGGAATCGCTTCCCTCGCAACCGGGAAGAACTACATGAAAAACAGAAATGCCCCTCTGGATAAAGTTCACGGGCGAGTTCGTTTTTACACTTGTGTCATTTTCCAGTTCGCTTTCGCGGCGGTTTTGCTTTTCGCCGCTTATCGATGGCTCGGCTGATCTGGCCAGAGTCCCGTCACGCGAAAAACAAATACTGCGCCACCCAGATCAGGCCGGCGATGGCGACGCAGGCGGAGCCGAGGGTCTGCACTTGACGCGTCCATTTTTTGATCGGCCAGAGGAAGCTGAAGGCGGCGATCAGGATGCAGATCTGGGCGAGTTCCACGCCGACGTTGAAGCCGAACAAGGGGCCGGTGAGCTGGTCGCGCGGGATGCCACCGAGTTTCTCCGCGAGCGTGCCGGCAAAGCCGAGGCCGTGGAGCAGGCCGAAGCAGAAAACGAGGATCAGCCGTTGTTTGCCGAGTTTATGGGTGAGCAGGTTTTCGATTCCCACCCAGGCGATGCTCACGGCGATGAGCACTTGCAGCAGCGTTTCCGGCACCCGCACCACGCCGAAAATCGCGAGCGCCAGCGTGATGGAATGGGCGACCGTGAAGAGCAGCGATTGCTCCAACAGCGGCTTCCACTTGGGGATCAGCAGGAACAGCCCGAGAATGAACAGGATGTGATCGAGCCCGAGCACGTGGCTGAATCCGAGCTGCAACCAACCACCGGTGACCGGCTTCACGACTGGCGCGGATTTCCCTGCGTCCGTTTGTTTCAGAAGCATGAGGCTGCCGCCGGGCAGGGTGCTGACGACTTCAGCGTCATCGCCCGTTTCGGTGAGGATGATGAGTTCGGTTTCCTGCTCGCCGGACCAATGGATGCGCAAATCACCGGCCCCGGGAATGGGATCGACGACCAACCGGGTCGTGAGCAAGGCGATGTCGCCCGCTTCCGGCGGCAGCTCGAAAGGTTCTTTTT
>JBIHZT010000602.1:0-2821 GCA_044240265.1 Luteolibacter sp.
GGCTCACCAAGACCCGCCACCTCCGTCCCGGTATCCCCGCCGGCCTGTCGCCCGATCAGGCGGACGCCCAAGCGAATAAACTCATGGGGGATTACCGCCGCGCGGCGTCAGGGATTTACCAATGAGGCAGGCGGCGTTTATTGGCCCTGAACCCGTGAAACATAGCGGCCGACCGCCTCGCGGGTGATTCCGGCGACGTCTGCCTCGGGCTTGGCGAAAGGCGGAACGAACCACGGATAGGAACCGAGCAGATCGGTGACCACGGCGACCTCGCCATCGCAGGTTTGAGTTCCACAACCGATGCCGATGGTGGGTACGGCGAGCGCCGGGGTGAGCATCCGGGCAGTCTCCGGGATGATGGATTCGAAAACGATCGCGAAAACTCCGGCGTCGATGATGGCTTGGGCACCCTCGCGGATCGCTTCGATTTGCTCGGGGGTTTTACCTTTTTTGTGATAGCCGCCTTCTTCGAGCACGCGCTGGGGCAGCATGCCGAGGTGGCCTATCACGGGAATGCCGGCGGCGGTGATGGCCCGGATTTTCTCCGCCTGGCGGATGCCGCCCTCAAGCTTCACCGCCTCCGCGCCGGCGGCCACGAGGCGGCGGGCGGTTTCCAGGGCTTGCTCCGGCGTGTCGTAAGTGTGAATCGGCAGATCCCCGACGATCAGCGCCTGCGGCTTGGCGCGGGCGACCGCCGCCACGTGGTGAAGCATGTGGTCCAAGGTGACGTGGGTGGTGTCCGGAAATCCTAGCACCACCATGCCGAGCGAGTCGCCGACGAGCAGCACATCCACGCCGCCATCGTCGAGAAGCCGGGCGGTGGGGTAGTCGTAGGCGGTCAGCATCGCGATCGCGCGGCCACCTTTGCGCAGACGGAGGGCTTGGGCTTTTTGAAGAGCGGTCACTTGATGAAAATGGAGCGGCGGCGAGTCCTGTAAACCAAAAAGCCCCCGCAGGGCGGAGGCTGATTTAAATGGCGACCCGTAAGGGAGTCGAACCCTTCTTGCCAGGATGAAAACCTGGAGTCCTAACCGATAGACGAACGGGTCGTGTGTCGCGAAGCGGGCGGAAAAGAAACTGATCGGGCGGACCCTTGCAAGGTTTTTTAGGGAAAAAATTTCATGCGGTCGGAATCATGGTGGAAATGAGCGGCATTCGCGGTGGTGAGGGCATTAAACCGAATGCTGGCTTGTCAAGCGGGGGAGGATTTCTAGGGTTTTGGCACTCCGCCCCTCGAAATCAATGCGGACCAACGATTTCTCATGAATACGAAAACGCTCGCTCAAGCCGCCAATGAAGCCCGTGGCCTCGCCATGGATGCCGTCCATGCCTGTAACTCCGGCCACCTCGGCCTTCCGCTTGGCTGTGCCGAGATTGGCGCGGTGTTGTTCGGCGAATCCATGCGCTTCTATCCAGACGCTCCGAAGTGGCTGAATCGCGACCGCTTCGTGCTCTCGGCCGGCCACGGCTCGATGTTTCTCTACAGCTGGCTGCATCTCGCCGGCTACGCGGTGTCCCGCGACGATGTGAAAAAATTCCGCGCGCTGCACTCGATCACGCCGGGGCACCCCGAGTTCCATGAAACACCGGGCGTCGAGGCGACCACCGGTCCGCTCGGTCAAGGAATCGGCAACGCCGTCGGCTACGCGCTTTCCGGAAAACGCGCCGCCGCCCGCTTCAACACACCGGAGCACTCGATTTTCGACCAACACATCTTCTGCATCAACGGCGACGGCTGTCTTCAGGAAGGTGTCGCCAAGGAAGCCATCGCCTTCGCCGGTCACGCCGGTCTCGACAACCTCATCCTCATCTATGATTCCAACGATGTGACGCTCGACGCCATGGCCGACGTTACCCAGGGCGAGGACGCGGAACAATATTTCACCTCCCAGCGTTGGGACGCGGTCACCATCGACGGCCAGAACATCGCCGCCATCGCCGCTGCGATCGAAACGGCGAAGGAAAATAAAAACGGCCGCCCGAAGGTGATCATCGCCAAGACCCAGATCGGAAAAGGCATCCCGGAAGTCGCCGGCACGGCCAAAGGCCACGGCGAAGGTGGCGCGAAATTCATCGAAGGCGCACGCGCTGGTCTCGGACTTCCCGCCGACGAGCATTTCTACGTTTCCCCGGAGACGCAGGAATTTTTCGCGAAACGGAAAGCCGCTTCCAAGGTTCAGTTCGAGGCTTGGCAGGCGACCTACGACGCCTGGTCCGCCGCGAATCCTGAACTCGCCGCGGAATTGACCGCCAGCGTGGCGCAATCCGTGCCGCTCGACCTCAGCTCGAAGATCCCGGCCTTCCCAGCCGACTACAAGGACGCGACCCGTTCCGCTGGCGCCTCGGTGATCAACGCAGTGGCCAAGGCGGTCCCGCAATTCCTCACCGGCAGCGCGGATTTGTTCGGCTCCACGAAAAACTATCTCAAGGACGGTGGCGATTTCTCCGCGACCCATCCGCTAGGCCGCAACATCTGGTTCGGCATCCGCGAGCACGCGATGGGCGCGATTTGCAACGGCATCGCCTACGACGGACTGTTCCGTGCGAGCGGCGCGACCTTCCTGGTCTTCGCCGACTACCTGCGCGGCTCGATCCGTCTCGCCGCTCTCTCGAATCTGCCGGTCACCTACATCTTCACCCACGACTCCGTTGGTGTCGGTGAGGACGGACCGACTCACCAGCCGGTGGAAACCGTCAGCGGCCTGCGCGTGATTCCAAATCTGGACGTGATCCGCCCCGGCGATGCCGAGGAAACCGCCGGTGCCTTCGTCGCCGCCATGAGCCGCACCGACGGACCAACCGCGCTGATCCTCACCCGCCA
>JBIHZT010000603.1:0-2820 GCA_044240265.1 Luteolibacter sp.
TCTCGAAAGCGGATGACATCTGGGATTTCGCGGAAATCTGCCTGGAGCGAACCGCCGAAGCGCTCCATCAGGTCCGCGCTGGCACGCCCGCTGAAATCTCGCAGGCGATTTCCAACATCCGCGAGGATCATGCCCGGGAGGCTCCCGCGGACCTCATCGAAAGTCTCGCCCGCGTCCAGGGCCACGACGAGGAGCACATCAGCCTGGCGATCCTCGAGCTTGGCAACAAGGTGGCCACGACGCTGAGCATCACCGCCCCGTTGATCCCCTTCGGCGGAAAACTCATCGCCCCGTCCGCCTTTTACGAATCCTTCGACCGCGTCCACAAGATCGCCCGGGTCCTCCTGTCACCGGTGGTTTACGCCGAGGACACCGACGCCATCGGTACCGCCTCGGTCAACCCCATCGCCTCCGCGATCCTGGCGGAGGAAATCGGCAGGCAGGTTTACAAGCGCTTCGGAATCCGCCCCTTCGTCACCATCGCCCGGCTTGAATATGAGAGTTGGACGTTCCTCACCCGCAAACACTTCGAGCTTTGAACTAAAGACTTCAGATTTTTAACCACTGATTTCACTGATTTACTGATTGAAGACTGAAGTTCCAAATTCTTCAGGAGCTCCATCTCTCTTCCTCTTAAAATCAGTCAATCAGTGTAATCAGTGGTCAACTTTTTCTCTTTTTCTTCCCATGATCGAATTCGATGGCATTTCCTTCAACGAGCTGATCAGCCGCCGCATCATGGGCGAGCTGGGCGGGCATGATCCCAGCTACTCGGAGCTCGCACAGGACCAGGTGCCCAACCGCGTCACCCGCTACAGTTTCATGGCGGCCATTGCGAAAATCAATGGTCTGCCGTTTTTCCCGAAAGTCGCCGAGTTCTGCGACGGCACGCTGCATGCGACCTGCGACTCCACTGTGATGACCCGCGGTTTTTTCGCGCCGCTCTGTATTTCCGGCCCGGACAAGTTGATCGTCGCCATTGCGAATCCCTGGAGCCCACTGCCCGAAGAATACCTCGCACCACGGTTCCCGCATCTGGAAATCGTCAAGGTGGTCACGCTCGCCACGGAAATCAGCCGCGCCATCGAGTCGGTCGCCACCAACAGCGGTCCTAGCAGATCCGAGCTGGAAGCCATCGACGTGGAGGACATGGACGACGGCATCCATGACTTCGACGTGACGACCGATTACGCCGAGCCGATGGCGCAGCTCATCGCGACCATTATGTCGGACGCCGTGCGCACCCGCACTTCGGACGTCCACTTCAAGGTGGAGAAGGAGTCGTTTTATTATGCCTTCCGCTGCGATGGCGACATCGGAGCCAAGGTGGACATCCCGATGAAGCTCAAGGACCGGCTCGACGCCTTCCTGCTCAACCTGATGAGGCTGCCGACGGAAATCCGCAACACGGCACCCGGGATTTCCGGACGTTTCACGATTTCCTATTTCCACCGGCCCATTGACATCCGCTACGAGCGCCACCGGACTTACCGCGGCTATCACATCACCATGCGTCTGCTCGACAAGAGCAACATCAACGTGACGCTGGGCAAGGGCACGCTCGCCTTCGATGACGAGACCATGTTCGCGCTGAACAAGGTGATGAAAATCCCCGCCGGCATCATCGTCATGTCCGGCCCTACCGGTTCCGGGAAATCGACCACGCTCAATGCCATCCTGCGCGAGCTCAACCGCCCGGACGTGAACATTCTAACGCTGGAAAACCCGGTGGAAGACGAGGTCCCCGGCATCACCCACTGCGACTTGAAAAGCCCCAAGGAGTTCAAGCCGATGATCGCCTCCTTCATGCGCTCGGACCCGGACATCATCCTGATGGGCGAGGTGCGGGACATCGAGTCCGCGGAGCTCGCCATCGAAGCGGCCGTGACCGGCCACAAGGTGCTCACGACCATCCACACCGCGCGCGCCTCGCAGATCATCGAGCGCTTCGAACAGCTCGGCCTGGAACGCTGGAAAATCGCCCAGACCCTCAAGGCGGCCTGCGCCCAGCGCCTGGTCAAACTTCTCTGCCCTTATTGCAAGGAGCCTTCTAACGGCGTTGAGGAGTTCGACCGCAAGACCTTCAGTCTCGACGACACTTGGGCGACCATCCCCGTTTATGTCGCCCGCCCCGGCGGCTGCGCGGAATGCCGGAACACCGGCTACAACGGCCGCACCGCGATTCTCGAGATCATCCCCATCACGCCCAAGATTTCCGACATGCTCGCGAAGGGCGAGATGAGTCCTTACGAACTGGAAATGAAAGTGGCGGAGGAAGGCGTGCTGCCCAGTCTCCGCCGCAGCGGACTCAGACTTCTCCGCGATGGAAAAACCGACCTGATCGCCGTGAGCAAGGTGATCGACATGACCTACACCGATGACTAGCGCAACCACCACCGCCTCCCAAGGCAAGTCTTCCACGCCGGCGTCATCTCCGGCGAAGAAGGGTCTTGCCTCCGCCCTGAACAAACCCGCGAAAATCAAGGAGTTCAGCGTCAAGGACCAGGTGGACATGTTCCGCGGTCTTGGCTCGATGCTGCGCGCCCAGATCAACACGGCGGACGCCCTCAAATACTACGGCCAGGGCCTGCCTAACAAAGCGGTCTCCGACGCGCTTGCCCGCATCCGGGAGGACATCAACACGGGCATGAACGTCCACGAGGCCTTCCGCCGCACCGGCCGCTTCAGCGAGACGATCATCGGCCTGATCCAGGCGGGATCGGATGCCGGACAACTCCACCACGCGTTCCAGGCGCTTGCCGCCCGTTTGAAAAGCGCGATGCAATTCACCAAACAGATTAAAAAAGCCACCATCACCCC
>JBIHZT010000604.1:0-2819 GCA_044240265.1 Luteolibacter sp.
GGGAGTTCGCGGCGAGGATGGACTTGATGGCGGTCGCCGTTTTCACCGGGATGGTGCTTTTCTCGACGATGATCTTGTTGCCCTCGGAGACTTCCGCGATGAGGCGGGCGGCGGACTCGATGTAGCGCAGATCGGCGGCGCGGCCGGCACCGATGCCGTAGGACTTGGTGGGCGTGCCGACCGAGACGAAGATCAGGTCCGCGCCGGCGATGGCGGCGCGGATGTCGGTGGTGAAATGCAGGTTCCTGCCGATGGCGGAGGCGACGACGTCGTCAAGGCCGGGCTCATACACGGGGAGCGTGTCCGAGTTCCAGGCGGCGATGCGTTGTTCGTTCATGTCGGCGACGGTGACCTGGATGCCAGGGCATTTGGCGGCGATCATGGCCATGGTGGGGCCGCCGACGTAGCCGGCGCCGAGGCAGCAGATGGATGTGATAGGCATGGTGTTTGGGGGTGTTGTTGGAGAGGTGACTTCAGGCGCGCATGTGGTCGCGGGCGAGGTGATAGAGGAAAAGCGAGTTGTAGGTGAAGTAGCGTTTGAAAAGGCGGCGGGGCTCCATGGCCACGCGGTAGGCCCATTCCAGGCCGAGGCGCTGGATCAGCGGCGGGGCTTGGCGGACTTCTCCGGCGTGGAAGGCGAAAGCAGCTCCAATGCCGAAATAGACGCCGGGCGGCAGGCGGTCTTTGTTTGCCGCGATCCAGTGCTCCTGCTTGGGACAGCCGAGGCCGACCCAGATGAGGTTCGCGCCGGAGCTACGGATTTTTTCCGCGATGAGGTCGAATTCGCTGTCCGGCCACTCTCCGAACGGCGGCGAATGGCTGCCGGCGATGGCGACGCCGGGAAAACGCGCCGCGAAATTCCGCGTGAGTTCGTCGAGCGTGCCTTGTCTGCCGCCTAGCAGGAAATGTTTGAAGATGGACGCCTGGCCGTCGGTCGCCTTGAGCGTTTCCAGCATCAGGGTGGGCCCGTAGACACGGTCGGTTAGTTTTTCGTGCGCGGCGAGTTTGGAATTGAGCGCCCAGACGAGCGGCATGCCGTCGGGGCAGATCAAATCAAAGCGGCCCATGGATGTGCCGAACGCAGCGTCGGCGCGGGCGAGGGCGGCGACGTGGGTGTTCGCCGCCTCGACGGCGTAGGTGCGGTCGGTGTGAAGGGCGCGCTCAAGAATCCATTCCACCGCTCCGGCGTAAGTGGTGGCCGCGACGGGCAGGCCGATGATTGGGATGGTGCGCATTGAGCGGGAATCGGAGGTCGGAGGTCGGAGGTCTTGATCCGTGCTGCCTAACGCTTTTCGCCCGCCGGTCACACCCGGCAGAACGGCTCGATGGCGCGGAGTTCCGGGATGGTGGCGATGGCGGCGTCCCGCAGGGCGGGGTCGTTGAAGAGATAGAGCGCGTAGCCGCCGTAGCCGCCGCCGCAGTATTTGCGGGCGATGGAGCCGTGAACCTCGGGCAGGGGCTCCATGCCTTCCGCAAGCTGGGAGAGATGATAGAGATGAACGCCGTCCGCCAGGCAGCGGATGTCCGCCTGCAGGGCGCCCTCGCGGGCGACCCGGGCGCTGCGGGCGATCGCGTCGTAGTCGCGCGGGTGGTTGACGACGCCGGGCGTGTCGTGCGGGCTGCCGGTCCAGTAGATGGCCATGCGTCCGGACAGGAAATCGCCGTTGTGCTTGAAGTCGAGCACGGGGGCGAGGCCGGAGCGCCAGACGCAGAGGCCGGTTTCCCGGATGACCGCCGGGTCCTGCCAGCCGACGCCGAGGTCGATCTCGGACTCGAATCCGTCGCGGCCGTTGAGCAGCGCCCAGGCGCCGCTGCCGCCGAGACCGGCTTGTTTTTCGTAGGGCCACTCGCGCAGGGAGACCAGCGGGGAAATGGCGCAGTTCACGATGTATTCGCCCGGGCGGGAGAAGCGCGGGACGTCGAGCCAGCCGCCGGCGAAATCGATGCGCAGCGGGGCCTCGGTCGGGGCCTGCACCCAGCGGACGATGGAACTGGTGGAGACGGGCGCGAAGCGCGGCGGGGTCTTGGGCAGGACGGTGTATTTCGCGCCGACCTGGTCGCAGAGCGCGCGTTTGAGATCGCCGTATTTGTCGTCCTCGGTGACGATGAGGAAGTCCGGGCGGATGCGCAGGAAGTCCTCCTCGAAATCCAGCCCTTCCTTGTGGCCGCCGGTGACGACGACCTCGTCGATCATGCGGAGGCCCTGGAGCAGGACTTTTTTGTGATCGTCCGGGATCGACGGTTTCCGGCGCTTGTGGTGCCACAGGACCTCGGCGGAGGCGAAGGAAACGATCAGATAGTCGCCCAGCGCGCGGGCTTCTTCGAAGAACTGGAGATGCCCGGCGTGGAGAATGTCATAACAACCGGAGACGAATACTTTTTTCATGAATGGGATGCGGGATTAATAGTGATAGCGGGCCTGTGCGAAAAGGATGCGGTCGTCTTTGACCTGATAGACCAGCCGGTGTTCCTGGGTGATGCGCCGGGACCATACACCGGGACCGAGATGGCGGAGTGGTTCGGGCTTGCCGATGCCGTCGGAAGGATCCCGGCGGATGGCTTCAACGAGTTCGAGAATCCGCAGGGCGGTCTTCCGGTCGGTGGCGACCCGGTGGGAGAGGTCCTCCAGGAAATCCCGGTCGAAAACGAGGATTCGTCCGGGCTGCATCAGGCGACGCCGGCGTTGGACGAGAGTTCATCGACCGAGAGTTCGCGCCCTTCGCCCTGTTCCAGGCGGTGGAGCGCGCCTAGCAGGCGGCGGGCGTTGGCGGGAGAGCGGAGAAGGTGCGCGGTCTCCAAAAGTCCCTGCCATTCGCTGG
>JBIHZT010000082.1:0-9958 GCA_044240265.1 Luteolibacter sp.
CGGGCGAGGTCCCGCCCGGCCGCGAGATCCGCGTGTTTCATCCGGTGACTTTGTCGGAGCGGGGTGAGGCTGTGTTCGGGCCGGTGCAGGTGAGGCGGTTTTCCCCGCTGGGTCTCTGGACGCGGAAAACCCTGCATCTGTCGCCGGAAACGGTGAAGGTCTATCCGAACTACGAGCCGGTGGTCCGCTATGCCCTGCTTGCCATGCAGCATCGCGAAAGTCCGATGGGCATCGTGCGGCGTCCGCATCCGGGATCGAGCCGGGATTTCCATCAACTGCGGGACTATCGGGATGGCGACCCGCTGGCGCAAATCGACTGGAAGGCGTCATCCCGGCGCCAGGTGCTGATCAGCCGCGACTATCAGGAACAGCGGAACCAGTCGGTGGTCTTCCTGCTGGATACCGGCCGGCGGATGCGCGCGCTCGACGGCGGGCTGCCGCAGTTCGATCACATTTTGAATGCGATCCTGCTGGTGTCGCATCTGGCGCTGCGGCAAGGCGACCAGGTGGCCGTGAAATCCTTCGGCGGGTCGGACCGCTGGTTGCCGCCAGTGAAGGGCTCGCATGCGCTGCCTGTGTTGCTGAACCACCTCTACGACTATCAAACGACGGCCGCGCCCAGCGATTTCAGCGGGGCGGTGGAGCAGCTGATGGTCCGCCAACGCCGCCGCGCCCTGGTGATTCTGCTGACGAATCTGCGCGGCGAAGACGGCAAGGAGTTGGTGCCGGCCCTGCAGGTCTTGAAATCCCGCCACCTCGTCCTGCTGGCCAGCATGCGGGAGCGCACGGTGGAGGATGCCATCGCCAATCCGGTCGCATCCTTTTCCTCGGCGCTGACATTTCTAGCGGCGGACCGCTACCTCCAGGAGCGCCGGGAAGTGCTGGCTGCACTCGGCGCGCTTGGAGTGTTGACCATGGACTCGACGGCGCACGGTTTCGCTGTCGCGCTGGCGAACCGCTACTACGACATCAAGGCTGCCGGTCGGATCTGAGGGCTCCTTGCTACGCGATTACGGTATGGAGATGCGGCCGATTCATGGCATGCTCACTTGCGTAAGGGATAGCACAACAGCCCCTAAAAAGGCAGCCCCCCAAAGGGCCCGCGGGCGTCGGAAATAGGGATCCGGCGCCCGCGGTCATTTTAAGGCATTGGGTCGTCGGGCAATTGGAAGCTGTCGCCGTCCGGCGTGCCGGGAAAGTAGGGTTTAACCCCATTGCTCAAGGAGTGTTCACGGTTCAATATTCGGATTCGTGACGGACTAACCGATTTTGAGATGATTCAATGGTCGCATTCGTTTTGATTTTTCTTCTTGTTGCCAGGCCCAACCCGCGGTTTCGAGTCCGCTTGAACCTTCCGGAACCGGACAAGGGATGATTGCGGGAAATGCCTCAATGCGTGTAAAAACAAAGATCGCGGTCGTTCCGTTGTCGGCTTAGGTTGGTCATCTTGAAAACGGGCGGGAACGTCCGCATCCCGATACCCCATGAAAACCATCACCGTATTGCTTGCCGAAGACCACATGATCGTCCGGGAGGGATTCCGCATGATGCTTGAACTGGATGCCGACCTGAAAGTCGTCGGCGAGGCGCAGGACGGCCGGCAAGCGGTGGCCATGGCCCGGAAACTCAACCCCGATGTGGTGCTGATGGATATCGCCATGCCCCGCCTTAACGGACTGGAGGCCACCCGCCAGCTTCTCAAGGTGAGGCCCGGGACCAAGGTGCTCATCCTGTCGGCTTACAATGACGACGCCTATGTGAACGACGCGATCCGCTCGGGGGCCATGGGATTTCTCTTGAAACAAACTTCCGCCCGTGACGTCTGCCAGGCGATCCGGCAGGTTCATGGCGGGGAGCAGTTCTTCAGCGCTGCGATATCCAGGCGCCTCACCCGGCTCAATTCCCATCCCCAGGAGCGCGCCTCCGTTTTCAGTAAAGCGGCGTTAATTTTGACCTCGCGCGAGACCGAGGTGCTCCAGCTCATCGCCGAGGGCAGGGCTAATAAGGAAACCGCGGCGGAGCTCAACATCAGCATCAAGACCGTGGAGAAACATCGTGGAAATCTGATGGGCAAGCTCGACATACACGACACCGCCGGCCTTACCCGCTATGCCATCGAGGTCGGCGTCATCGAGAGCAGCGTGCAGGTGACCATCCTCTGAATCGTCTTTCCGATGGGATGGTGTCATTCCTCGACCTGGCCAAACCTGTCAGAATCGGTGCTTGTGACCCATGCGGCATGATGGGGTGAAGACCCCATTGTGATCGATGGCGCGGCGGAGTCATATTATCCGCATGACGAAAAAACACCGCTGGATCGCGCCGCTTCTCATTTCAATATCAGCTTCGGCCTTGCTGACTTCCTGTCTCGTGCCGGGATACGCCGAGGGAGGGCGTTATTTAACCGCGGCCCGTGGAGTGACGGTTTACACCACGCTGCCGGATACGTTCACGGGAAACGCCTATTACCACAACGGCCGATATTACTCCGGTGGAAACTATCAAACGGGTCGCTATCACGACCATGGTCGTTCCTACGGCGATCGCTACTATCACAACGGCCGCTATTACTATGGAGGTGAATACCAGCAACACACCGCCAAGCCCGAGCGCCATGATTCACGCCACGACTACGGGCGGGACCGGGACCGTTCCAACCGCCGGGACGCCCCCGGGTCATTGAGGCCGTTTAACCGGACCAGGGGGCAGATGCCGGCGGTGCAGTCGCGCTACTATTGAGCCGGACCGGCTGGTGTCGGGCCTTCGCCACAAAGCCAGGCCGGCGATCATCCTGAAAACCAACTCTTCGACGTTTACTGTGCCGTCTCCATCGGGGGAGCGCCATGGGGTGACCCCCCCAGGGGCCGGCGGTTGCCCGATGGAGGGTTTCACCCCATAGCGGCGACTCCCCGGCCGGGGTAGGATCCATTTGTCCGCCACAGGTGGAACATCCACAAACAACCTACCGTCATGAAACACACCAAACTAATCACACTCGCATTCATCGCAATCCTCGCAGTCGGATGCGATCAGAAGAAGGCCGCCATCGAGAACAACAAGCACGCCGCAAAGGAGTCCATCGATCAGCGCAAGGATGAGGTGAACGCGGAGGCGAAGGCCGCCACCAAGGAGACCGAGGCGAACGCCATCATCGACAAGGCCCGGATCGAGGCCAACAAGGACTCCGCCCAAGCGCAACTGGATGCCGAAAAGAAGATGGTGGATGCTGATGCGGAAGCCGCGAAGGCCAAGGTGGACGCCGAGAAAAAGTAAGTGCCCCGGGCGGATGACGGCCTGATCCTCAGGCCAGCGGGGACGCTTCCGGCGGATTGGTTCTGATCTGGAGCGTCCCTCATCCGCCGGTAATTCCTGCAATCTTCATGGCCATCACCGGGAAACGACCGTCCACCGCGGAATCACTGGCAGTGATTTCCAACGTGCTTCTTGGCGCGTTCATCATTCTGTTACTTTCTTTCGCGAGGGAGCTTCTTGTTCCGCTGGCGTTGTCGGCGCTGCTGACATTCATGCTTGGCCCGTTGGTCACGAGACTTCAGCGCTGGCTCGGGCGCGTCGGAGCGGTGTTGTTGGTGGTGGCGATGATGTTTGCGGTGACGGGCGGCGTCGGTTGGGTGCTCACCCGCCAAGCCATCGACCTGGCGAGCCAGTTGCCGGGATATAAGGAGAATATCCAGGTGAAACTGCACGCGATCCAGGTTCCGAGCCATGGGCCGCTATCAAAGCTCTCGAGCACATTGGAGGAGTTGAAGAAGGATCTTCCTGGCAGCCCGCCCGCCGGTTTGCCGACAGGTAATACTACCATTTCCGGTGGTGGCAACCAAGTGACGCGGGTGGTGGTTGTCGACGGGAAGGATCAGCGGTTGGAATTCATGCAGGGCATGCTCGCTCCGGTGCTGGGACCGCTGGGAACGGCGGCGCTGGTCCTTCTCCTGTTGGTTTTCATGCTCCTCCAGCGCGAGGATCTGCGGAACCGGATGATCCGGCTGATAGGGCAGGGACGCATGACCGCGACCGCGCGTGCCATGGATGACGCTGGAGCCCGGGTGTCGAAGTATTTGCTGATGCAGATCGTGGTCAACGTGACTTACGGGATCCCCGTCGCCGTCGGATTATATTTCATCGGCGTACCGAACGCGATCCTGTGGGGGGCGCTTGCCACCGTGCTGCGGTTCATCCCATACATCGGTCCATGGATTGCGGCGGCGTTTCCCATTTTACTCTCGCTCGCGTCATCACCGGGATGGATGGATCCTCTGCTCACCATCGGGCTGTTTGTCGTGCTGGAATTGATCAGCAACAACGTGATGGAACCATGGCTTTATGGCTCAAGCACCGGGGTCACGCCGTTCGCATTGATCGTGGCCGCGTTCGTGTGGACTTGGTTGTGGGGACCGGTGGGGTTGGTTCTGGCCACGCCGCTCACTGTCTGCCTGGTGGTGATGGGGCGGCACATTCCGAAGCTGGCGTTTCTTAGCATCGTGCTCAGCGACGAGGATGCCCTGACCCCGGCGGAGGATTGTTATCAACGCCTGCTGCGGGTGGGCGAGCAGGATGAAATGGAGCTGGCAGACCAGTATCTGAAGACGAGACCGCTGGTCGATTTGTTCGACCACGTCCTCATTCCGGTGGTCACCGCGGCTGGGACGGATCATCGGTTAGGCTTTCTCGAAACCGGACAACTGGAGTTCGTGGAACAGGGGCTGAGTGACATGATCGACGCGGTTTCGCAGGATGTTCCTGCGCCGGATGCGATGAAATTGCGGGTCTGCTGCGTGCCGGCGCGGGCGCGTCGCGATCAACTCGCCGGCGAAATGCTGGCACAGCTGTTACAGCAAGGTGGCCATCCTGCGAAAAGCGCGGCTGCAAGGATGTCGTTGGGGGAATTGGTGGCCTGGGTGAAAGAGGCCGGGGCGGACGTGGTCGGCATCTCGGTCGCGGCGCCGACCGCGCTGATTCACGCGCGTTATCTTTGTTCGAAACTGCGCGCGGCTTTTCCCGAGTTGATAATCATGGTCGGGCTGTGGGGGCGTCCCGAATTGACTGCCGAGGTGGTCGGGCCTCTGGAGGAATCGGGTGCTGATGAGGTGGTCACGCTGCTGGCGGAGGCGATGGACCGGGTGGCGGCTCATGCGGCCAAAGCCGACGGGCGGCGGATCACCGCGCGGGAAGTCGCTGACACGCCGGTTCATTCCTAACTCTATCAATTCGGCGGCACCGCAATCCCCGGCGGCGTGCCATAGCCGAGGAAGAAGGTTTTCGCTCCGGCGACTGGCAGCCGGAAATCATAAATTCCGTATCCATTCGCCTTGGTGCCCCGATAAGACCTGCCGTCGGTGGAATTGATCATCACCGGACGATCATCCCGGGCTTCCTTGCCCAAGTACATCGCGACGTGGGTGATCGTTACGGCCACGCCCGAGTCCGACGTGGCGGGCCTGCCCCAGAATAACAGGTCGGCGGGACGCAGGTGTTTCATGCCGGGATGTTTCAAGTCCGCCGCATCCGCCGGTCCTTTGTGGAGCCGGCCGGCGAGGTTCAGCCATTCATATTGTCCTGTCGATGTGCGTGGCGGATCGAGGCGGGCGCTTCGCATCACGAAATACATCGCTCCGGAGCAATCGAATCCGCCATCCGAAGGGGCAGCTCCGCGCGCGGTATAGGGCAGCCATGGTGAATCCCTTGCAACCGCGAGCGCCGTTTCAATCAACTTCCGGCGATCCTCGGGCAGCGACGCGAAGTCCGCGAGGTCCGTCGTGGCGATCAGCGCCGGTTTTCCAAAACCGGATTTGACCGGAGGTGGCTCCACGTTCTGGGCAAGGACGCAAAGCGGAAAATACAGCACCAGGTTTTTAATCATACATAAAATAGGAGCGGGATCGGGAATTGCAATCTGACAGCAGGGAATCGTTTGCTTTGGTGCGGAGGTTTTTTGTGGTTGCGAGCCTATTTTCCAACAAGCATGTTCGATGGAGCGGAAAACGGCTGTGTCAGCGCAGCCCAATCAACAATGCCGCAGACAGGCGTATGGGAAAAAAATCTTTACCGGCTCAGAGGGCCAGATCTGAAGGCAAACGGTCGGGGGAGCGGACTCCGGACATCATTGCGGGCCAGTGCGCGGAGGAAGTGGCGCGTCGCAGCGAGGCGCTGTTTTCCGCCCTCGTCAGCCTGGCTCCCGCCGGTGTTTATGTCGTGGACTCCGGATTCCGCCTGCAACAGGCCAATCCCATTGCGATGCGGATTTTCGAGAACGTCCACCCACTCATCGGTCGGGGTTTTTCCGAGGTAATCCGGACGGTCTGGCCCCGGCGGATCGCGGATCAGATCGTCGCGCAATTCAAGCGCACGCTGGAGTCGGGTGAATCGTTTCAGTCCCCGCCCTTCAACGAGCTGCGGCGGGATACCGGCATGAAGGAGGCCTATGAATGGCAGATCCAACGGGTCACCCTGCCTGCGGGTGAGTATGGGGTGGTCTGCTTTTTCAACAACATCACCCACCGGGTGAGGGCGGAGGCCGCGCAGCGCAGGGTGGACGTGCTGGCCGGCTCGAACCTGAAGCTCAAACAGGAGATCGTCCGGCGCAAGTTGGTGCAGGAGGACCTGCGGGCCATCCGGATGGAGCAAAGCAGGCTTTTGAAACAATCACGTCTCCAGCAGAAGCAGATGAGGGAGCTTTCCCATCAGGTTCTGAACGCCCAGGAAGAGGAGCGGAAGCGCGTTAGCCGCGAGTTACATGACGTCATCGCCCAGACATTGGTGGGCATCAACGTGCATCTGGCGGCGCTCAGCCAGGCCGCTGCATCCGACCCGGCGGGCCTGCAGACGCAGATTTCCCGCACGCATCTGCTGGTGGAGAACGCGGTGGACATGGTTCACAGTTTCGCCCGCGAACTGCGTCCGACGATGCTTGACGATCTGGGGCTGCTTCCCGCGCTCCAGACATTCATGAAAGGATTCATCGCCGAGACCGGCATCCGGGTAAGCCTCAAGGCCTCCGCGAAGGTGGACCTGTTGACCAGCGCGGCGCGGACAGCGCTCTATCGGATCGTCCAGGAGGCTCTAACTAACGTGTCCCGCCATGCGAAAGCCAGCCGGGTGGATGTGAGTATCGATTGTCTTGAAGGCCACATCTCCATGGAGATTCAGGACAACGGGCAAGGCTTCAATCCCAAGGGGAAGAAGCACAGCCGTCTTGGGCTCATCGGCATGCGGGAGCGTGTGGAGATGATTGGCGGCAAGTTCCGCGTGGAATCGGCGGCTGGTGAATCCACCACGGTCCACGTCGAGATTCCGATGGGGAAAAAGGTGAGGCTGCGCCGCGGATCGCAGGCCATCGGCGGCCAGGCGGAGTTGAAGGACGCTGGAAAGGCCGGGAAGTAGGGTTTCACCCCATGGCGGCGGGTGGCTACGAAGGCTATGGTATCTGCAACAGAAAGAACCAACACCATGTTAATGACCATCGCCATCATCCTCATCGTCCTTTGGGCGCTGGGACTCGTCACCAGCACCACCATGGGTGGACTGATCCACCTCCTGCTAGTAATCGCCATCATCGTCGTCCTCGTGAGAGTGATCCAGGGACGCCGCATTCTTTGAGGAGGTTTCAATCCTCCCAGCATGATTCCGGTAAACCCGGCGGCGCGTCACATGCCGCCGGGTTTTCCACATTCATCTTCATATGAAAATATTTCCCGTCAAATCATCGACCTTCTGCCTTCTTCTCGCGCTCCTGAGCCATCCCCCCGCCCATGCCGCGGGGAAGGATGATGCCGGCGGCACCCTGGGGCTCTACATGGAAAACGATCTCTTCACCGGCACGGACGAACACTATACCAGTGGCTTCAAGCTGAGTTGGAGTTCGCGCGATCTGGAACAGTTCAGCGACTCCCGCTATGCGAATCCGCTTCTTCCGTTGTTCGATATCCTTCCCTATATCAACGAGAAGAACTATCAGAAGAACCTCGTCTTCGCGCTTGGGCAGAACATTTACACCCCGGTCAACACCGATGCCTATGCGCTGATCGAAGACGACCGGCCCTATGCGGGCTGGCTCTACCTCGGTGTCGGCGTGGTGTGGAAGGACGACGTGGTGAAAAACTCGCTGGTTCTCGACATCGGCGTCGTCGGCACGTGGTCATACGCGGAACAGACGCAGCGCTTGATTCATGATTTGCGTGGCTTCGAGCATCCGAACGGCTGGGACAACCAGCTCAATGACGAGGTCGGCTTCACGCTTGCCTACGAGCGCACCTGGCGTTTCCCGAAGTATGAGCGGCGCAGCGGATTCGGTTGGGAAGTGCTGCCGCACGCGGGCATGGCGGTCGGCACGGTGAGGACGTTTGCCAATGTCGGCGCCGAGTTGCGCGCGGGGGTGAATCTGCCGGATGACTTCGGCACGCCTTCCATCGGGCCGAGTGCCACCACTTCCACGCCCGTGGACGGGCAATTGGCGGCCGACCGCGCCTGGTTCGACTTGGGGGTCTATCTCTTCCTGCGGGTGGACGGTCGCGCCGTGGCGCGCAACATTTTCCTCGATGGAAACACGTTCAGCGACAGTCCTTCGGTGGACAAATACCCGTTGGTCGCCGACCTGAGCGCAGGGGTAGCGATGAATATCAAGAACACGAAAATCGCCTACGCGATGGTCTATCGGACCGAAGAGTTCGAGGGCCAGGATGACGGGCAGCTCTTCGGCACGGTTTCGTTGAACTGGACGTTCTGACTCCCGTCCGCCGGTGGCCGGGGGAGTGCCGCTCCCCTGTAAGCCGGATTGACTGCGCTCCGCTCCGTCCACGCGGAGTGTGATTTCCTCCTGCGGAAATCAGGGTAGGAGTTGCTCGCTAACGCTCGTCCTGCTTTCTGTCCATGAGGGAAGGTGCCGCTCCCCTGTAAGCCGGATTCTGTCCACCCCTTGCGGGGCTGGACGGCCATTTCTCTCACCCCGCCGAGGCGGAGCGCCCTGCTTGCGCAGAGTGCGACTAATACCCGGAGATTAACGGGCGGGCCGCCCTTCCCCTGTTCTGTCTTGCACCACGCGAGGTTTGCCGTGCCGTCCGGTTACCCGGATTCGCGGTGGGCTCTTACTCCACCATTTCACCCTTGCCTGTGGCCTTGCGGCCCATCGGCGGTATCTTTCTGCTGCACTGTCTGTCCGGGTTCCTCTCGTTACCCGTCCCTCACTTTCATGAGGCGCGTTGCCCTGTGGTGTCCGGACTTTCCTCACCTCCCGCTTGCGCGGAAACTGCGACCGTCCGGGGAGCGGCACGCCCAAGTTGTCCCGGCGATCGGTTCATTCCAAGCAAAAGCTCGTGAATTCTTTCCCTGTGCGTTACGCGTGACCGCGAGCGGCGAGTAGTTTGTCCACATACTTCGCCAGCATGTCGGTTTCCAGATTCATCGCCTGGCCGACCACCGCGCGGTGGAGGTGGGTGTGTTCCCAGGTGTGAGGGGTGATCCAGAAGACCGCGCCGTCGGCGGTGAGTTCGGCGATGGTTAAGGAGATGCCGTCGAGGGTGAGCGAGCCCTTGTCGATGCAGAGGCGGTGGATCTCCTGCGGCAGGGCGACGCCGACGATGTGGTCCTGGCCGCTGGCTTCGAGGCGTGTGACTTGCCCGGTGCCATCGACGTGGCCTTGGACGAAATGCCCGCCGAAACGGTCGCCGACCATCATCGCGCGCTCCAGATTGACGAGTGATCCGGCGGCAAGCCCGCCGAGCGAGGTGACGCGCAGGGTCTGGGCCAGCAAGTCGAAGGCGGTTCCGCCGGGTGCGAGGTCGGCGACGGTGAGGCAGCAGCCGTTAATGGCCACGGAATCGCCGAGCGCGAGCTCGCCGGCGAAGGGGATGTCTAGGGTGAGCCGCGCCTGCTGGCCTTTTGCTTCAAGGCTTAGCACGTTGCCAGTGGCTTCGACGAGTCCGGTGAACATGGGGTGTTAGTGGGTGGC
>JBIHZT010000605.1:0-2813 GCA_044240265.1 Luteolibacter sp.
TCAACACCGCCACGCTGGCCAAGGCGTCGCTACGGGATCGGCTCGCCTACGTCACCCAGGAGCCGTTCCTCTTCAACGGCACCGTCCGGGAGAATCTCCTCCTTGCCAAGCGCGAGGCCACCGACACCGATCTATGGAGCGCATTGGAGGCCGCCCACGCGGACCGCTTCGTCCGCGAGCTTCCGGAGCTGCTCGATACCAACGTGGGCGAGCGCGGCGTGAAGCTCTCCGGCGGCGAGAAACAGCGGCTTTCCATCGCCCGGGCACTGCTCAAGAACGCGCCGATCCTTCTGCTAGACGAGGCGACCGCCTCGGTGGACTCCGAGACCGAGCGGCTGATCCAGGACGCGCTCGACCGCCTGATGGAAAACCGCACCGCCTTCGTCATCGCCCACCGGCTCTCGACGATCCAAAACGCGGACCGCATTTACGTTTTGGAAAAAGGACGGATCATCGAGCAGGGCACCCACGCCAGCCTGCTCGCGCGCGGCGGAAAATACGCCGAGCTGTGCCACACTTCCTTTCTCCTGCCCGATGCCGTAGATGCGGTTTCGTGAGCCGGTCCCGGACATCGCGACTATCAGACAGTCCGGCCCGCCTCCACCAGGAAAGGGGGATTCACCGGTAAAAATAAATAAATTAGATGTTTCGTGCCCGGAAAATCGAAGAATTCGCCTTATACTCTTACTTTAAGCGCCTTTCAAAATTTCCAGCTAGACGGCTACGTCGGATTCCGAAAATCAAACCATGCCGGATAGAGTCCCCTGAAACTTTACCCATCAGGCGGTTGTGTCTATTTTGTTGCAAACTCATTAATTTTTCCTAATTTTACAGCGTTTGGTGATGTTAGCAAAAATGAGATTGCCATCACTCCGTAGATCAAGCACTCGCTTCGCCATGAACCCTTTCGATGATCCGCGACTGAATTTATCCCGCAGCAAAGCGGCTCCCATGAAGGGATGGATTCATCGGTTCGCGCGGGGCTCCCTAGCCGGGCTGCTCGGAGTCGGGCTTGCTCTGGCCGGGTTTTTCGCCGACTCTTCCGCACTTGCGGCGAACGCGACAGTGTCCTGGAACCCAAACCCCGAGAGCAACATTTCCGGCTACCGCCTGGCCTATGGCACCACGCTCGGTGTTTATAACAACCAGGTGAACGTGGGGACGAATCCCACGACATCCGTCACCGGCCTCACGGCGGGGACGACCTACTATTTCGTAGTGAGCGCCATCAACCAGGCCGGGCTTCAAAGCCAGCCCTCGCCGGTCGTATCTTATTGGGTTCCCACTGCCACCCCCACCAACCGCGCGCCCGTCGCGCTCGCCAACTCACTAACCGTCCCGGAAGACACGGCGCGCAACCTGGTCCTCACCGGCACCGATGCGGATAACAATCCCCTGACTTTCTCCGTGGTCAAAGCCCCCACGAGAGGCGTGCTCAGCGGCACTCCGCCCAATCTGAGATACACCCCCGCCGCCGACTATTACGGCACGGATAGTTTCACCTTCATCGCCAACGACGGCAGCCTCAGCTCGGCGGCGGCCACCGTTTCGATCACCGTCTCACCGGTCAATGACGCGCCAGTGGCGGTTTCCAAAACGGTGACGACCCTCAAAAGCACCCAACTCCCCATCCTGTTGGGCGGCAGTGACAAGGATTCCTTCACCCTGACTTATACCGTGGTCACCCCGCCGACCAACGGCACCCTGTCAGGCACCGCGCCAAATCTCACCTACAGCCCGGCCGCGAACTTCGTGGGTTCCGACAAGTTTACCTACCGCGTCAGAGACGGAGCCCTCGACTCGGCGGTGGCCACCATCACCATCACCGTCGCGCAGGCGGGATTGTCACCGACCGCGCCCGTCGCAACTCCGCAGGCATGGACGGTTGCGGAAGACACGGCACTCAACCTCGTCCTCGCCGGCACTGATGCGAACAACGACCCCTTGACGTTCTCCGTGGTGAATGGTCCCGCGAAAGGCGTGCTCACCGGCACCGGTCCCAATCGGAAATACACGCCCAACTCGAATTACAACGGCAGTGACAGTTTCACCTTCACCGCCAACGACGGCGGTCTCACCTCGGCACCGGCCACCATTTCAATCACCGTCTCACCGGTGAATGACGCACCGCTGGCGACTTCCAAATCATGGACCACCAACAACGCCACTCCGCTTGCCATCCTGCTGGAAGGTAGTGACAAGGAGGCCTCCGCGCTTGGCTATACCGTAGTTGCCGACCCCGCCGGTGGAACCCTCCTCGGAACCGCCCCAAACCTCACCTACACCCCCGCCACCAACTTCGTGGGGACCGACAAGTTCACCTTCCGCACCAATGACGGGGCTTTGGATTCGGCATTGGCGACCATGACGATCGACGTCACGCAGGCCCCCGCAGTCACTCCGCCAGTGACACAGCCGCCAGATCCAATTTGGCCGCCGGCGACCCCGCCTTCAACTCCGCCAACAAATATCAGCCCAAGATTCATCAGCGACCCGATCACCCTCGCGAACGCGAAAGAGGGCAAGCCTTACACAGGCGCGACCCTCGCGGGCACCGCCGTGGATACCGACGTGGTCACCTACTGGAAAGTCTCCGGTCCCGCGTGGTTGCAAGTGGCCACCAACGGCGACCTATCAGGCACCCCGCCGCCGAACGGCGCTGGACTCAACTCGTTCGTGGTGCGCGCCGCCGACAGCTCGCTGGCCACCGCCGACGCCGAGCTCCGCATCAATGTGACCGACCTGCCGCTGCCTTGGAAATCCCAGGATATCGGAGGCAGGCGCCTCACCGGCTCAAGTTTCTTCGAAGCCGG
>JBIHZT010000083.1:0-9957 GCA_044240265.1 Luteolibacter sp.
CCGCCGTCGGCATGACTTATGAGAACAACGTCCCCGGCCAGATCAACACCAGCCAGCCATGGATCGGCGAGAACCCGATCGGCGACTGGTATTACGGGCCGAACTATCACTACGCCGCCGTCAACCTCGTACGCAGCCTGCTGGAGTATGCCTCGCGCGATGGCAACTACGCCTGCGCCGTTCCCGTCGACCCCGAGGGTGCGCTCGAGCCCGCCTGTGTCGCCATGCTCAAGGACATGGGTGCGTGGATGAAGATCAACGGCGAGGGCATCTACGGCAGCAAGGCCTGGAAAAAATGGGGCGAGAGCGCCTCGGAAAAGCCGCTCATCCACCAGGGCAAGCTGGACAAACACACCGCCGAACTGCCGTTCAAGTCGTCCGACATCCGTTTCACCGAAGGCAAGGACGGCAGCCTCTACGTCTGGTGCATGGCGGTGCCCGCTCCCGGAGAAACCCTCAAAATCAAATCCCTTGGCACCGACTCCAAGCTGCTGGACAAGCCGGTCAAGTCCATCCAGCTTCTCGGCGGCACCAAGGTCGACTACAGGCAGGAAGCCGGCGCACTCTCCATCAGCTGCCCCGGCGAGATGCCATTCCAGCACGCCGTCGGATTCAAAATCGTCTTCCAACAGGAGCAATAGTCACCCGACCTTTTTCTAATACACAATTTCCGACAACCCCGTTCATCGACTCATGAAGCCACACCGTTTTATCGCCGCACTCGCGGCACTTTTCGCCGCCGTCTCCTCCCACGCAGGCGAGTCATCGCTTGAGAGCGATTTCAAAAATCCGCCGGTCAAGACCCGCCCCTACGTCTGGTGGCACTGGATGGGTTCCAATTTTTCCAAGGAGGGCATCACCAGGGATCTCGAAGCCATGAAGGCGTCCGGCATCGGCGGGGCCACGATTTTCAACATCGCCTCCGCCGTCCAGGAATCCCACAAACCCACGCTCAACAATCCGTGGCCGGACCAAACCTACCGCAGCCCGAAATACTGGGAAGCCATGCGCCACGCCGCCGCCGAGGCACAACGCCTCGGCCTTGAAATCGGCCTCCATAACACCGTCGGTTATTCCACCACCGGCGGCCCTTGGATCGATGAAGAAAAAAACATGCAGAACCTCGTCACCAAGTCGATCACGGTGGATGGCGGGAAACGGATCTCCGTCGAGATCCCACGACCCGACCCAACCTCGTACCGCGGCTGGGGAGGCAGCGGGCTTTCATTCAATTTCTTCCGCGACATCGCCATCCTCGCGGTCCCCGCCTCCGGCGATATCGATCCATCGAAAATCATCGACCTCACAAAATCCTTCAAGCAGGGACGACTCGACTGGGACGCTCCCGAAGGCAAATGGCAGGTCTTCCGCCTCGCCCACGCGCCGACCGGGGCCAATCCGCACCCACTGCCGGACGAACTGATCGGAAAGACTCTCGAAGTGGACAAGCTGAGCCGCGACCTGAACCGCTTCCACTGGGATCAGGTCATCGAACCCATGAAGGAACATCTCGGACCCTATCTGGGTAAGAGTATGAAACACTTCCTCATCGACAGCTATGAAGCCGGCGCCCAAAACTGGACGCCCGCCTTCCGCGAGGAGTTTCAAAAGCGAAAAGGGTATGATCCACTCCCCTGGCTGGTCACCCGGCATAACCGGACGGTCGGAGATGGAAATCTATCAGAGAGATTCAAGTGGGACCAGGACGATGTCATCCACACCCTTTTCCATGAGAACGGCTGGATGACTGGACACGATAAAATGAAAGCCGTCGGCATGGACCTTCAGTTCGAGCCCTACGGCGGCCAGTTCGACACCGTGGAGGGCACCGCTCTCGCAGACCTCCCGATGGGCGAGTTCTGGACCGGCGGCGGCGGATCCATCAGCTCGGTCATCACCGCCTCCGCCCGTGCCGCCGGCCGCACGGTCGTCGGTGCGGAAGCCTTCACCGGCCCGCCCACCCTCAGCAAGTGGTCGGAGACGCCTGGGTTCCTCAAGCGCTCCGCCGACGGCACCTTCGCCAGCGGAGCCAACCGCCTGATTCTCCACCACTGGGTCCACCAACCCTTCGACGACCGCTACAAGCCCGGCATGGGCATGGGCTGGTGGGGCACTCATTTCAACCGCCACCAGACGTGGGCCAAGGACGGCACCGCCTTCTATCAATACCTCGGCCGCACCCAGGCGCTGCTGCAGTCCGGCGAGACACCGTCCGATTTTGTCAGCGTCGGCAAGTCACAGGGCTCCGACATCATCTCCTGGCGCGAGTTCCGCGAGGGTGTGAAAGTCAGAGACGGCCGCATCGTTCTCAGCTCCGGCCGCAGCTATCCATTCCTCGGCATCCCGCACGACGGCATGATGTCACCCGGCGACGTGAAAAAAATCGAAGCATTGCTGGAGCAAGGCGCGGTCATCGTCTGCTCGAAGCCGTCCGGCGCGCCCGGCCTCGCAGGCTATCCCCAAAGCGACGCGGAAGTGAAGGCCTCCACCCTCTGGAATGACGGACCGGTCCGCGCTGTTGGAAAGGGAAAACTCTACACCAAGGGCGACACCGGAGCCGCTGTCAGCGACTTCAAGATCACGCCGATGATTCGGTTCCCGGGCGCGTCCGGCGTCTCAGGCACCGCCCGCCAGACCCGGGATGAAACCTTGTTCTTCGTCGCCAACACCACCCCCAAAACCAACACTTTCACCGCTTCATTCCGCGTCAAAGGCCTGCGCCCGGAACTCTGGGACGCGGAAACCGGCTCCATCCGCTTCGCCCCCGTGTGGCGGCAGAAGGACGGCCGCACCGAGGTGGACCTCACGCTCGACACCTACCGCTCCATCTTCGTGGTATTCCGCGATGCCAAGCTGCCCGCCGACCACGTCGTGTCCGTCGTTTCACAATCTGCCGGGGACGACAGTCTGGAGATCGTCAAAGCCCGCTTCGGAGCCGCCGCCGGGAACCGCTGGATGGACGTGACCGACAAACTCAAAGAGCTTTCCGATAACGGCGCCCTGCAAATCGCCTCCATCCATCCCGGCGTCTTCGGCGACGATCCCGCGCCCAACGTCGTCAAGCAGCTCGAACTGGAATACCGCCTCAAGGGCAAGTCACTCACAGCCACCGTCGACGAAGGCAAGCCCCTCGATCTCGGAACTCCGTCCACCGCCGCGAAACCCGCCCTCACCGCCGCCGCGGACGGCAGCGTGACCGTGTCATCCACCACCGCCACCCGCGCCGAACTGGTCTTCGCCTCGGGAAAACGCCAGCCGATCACCCTCGCGGCCCCCGTGACACCGGTGACAATCAAAGGCCCTTGGACGGTCGTCCTCGATTCCCCCGTCGAAGCGAAACAAACCCTCCCGCTCCCCGAGCTCGTCAACCTCGCGGATCACGAGGCATCAGCCGTCAAATACTTCTCCGGCACCGCCACCTATTCGAAGAAATTTGAAATGTCAGATTTGAAATCTCAAATCATCTTGGACCTCGGAACCGTCCGCGACCTCGCCCGCGTCACCCTCAACGGCAAGGACCTGGGCGTGCTCTGGCAGGCCCCCTTCAAGCTCGACATCACCTCCGCGCTGAAGACCGGCGGGAACCTGTTGGAAATCGCCGTCACCAACACCTGGCACAACCGCCTCGTGGGCGACGAGCAGTTCCCCGCCGACTTCGAGTGGGGCGAGGACCGCGGCGAAAAAGGCCACGCGATGAAGTCCTATCCGGATTGGTTCATCAAAAACCAGCCACGCCCGGAACAAGGCAGGAAGTGCTTCGTCGTCTGGTATTACCACCGCAAGGACACGCCCCTGCTCCCAGCCGGATTGATCGGCCCCGTGCAATTGATCCCCGCCTCACAGACAAACCCGGGGCGGTAGAGTCATCCCGACAATCGGCTCATGATCCCGGCAGGATGCGGAATATCGTAGATTTGTTGCGCAATCTTTTGAAAGCCGGCCCCACCGCGGCGCTTACAGCCGTTATGAATTCCGGATCATGCTTCATCGCCGTCGTTCTCGCCCTGACCGCGCTTGCCCCCCGTGGCTCGGCGGCACCCGCCGCGGGCTCGCTCCTCCCCGGTGGAGCGGCGAAATGGAATCTCACGTGGAGCGAGGAATTCGACGGCCCGGACGCGAAGCTCGATGAGCGGTGGATTTCACAAAACGGACCCAGCGGCCACATCCTCTGCAGCCGTTGGCGGGAGAATGCCAAAGTGAATAACGGCACCCTCCGCCTCATCAACAAAAAGGAGAAACGCGGCGGCCAGGACTGGACCTCGGGCAGTATCCTGACAAAGGAGAAATTCAAATACGGCTACTTCGAGTGCCGTTACCGCTACGCCGCCGCGGAAGGGACTAACAATTCCTTCTGGCTGATGACCCAGAACAAGACCCGGCCCGAAAAGGGCAAGTCGTTCGAAATCGACATCAACGAAGGCCACTTCCCCAACGAGATCAACACGAACATCCACAACTGGACCGACATCAAGGTGGTCAACGGGAAAAAAACCCATCCCAGTTCCTCCAAGAGCTTTTCCTTCGGCGTCCGTCCGGATGTGACCATCCAGTTGGAGATCCCGGTCAAAACCCGCCGCATCCGGCTCACCTCCACGCATGGCGGCCATTTCCACCTCGGCGAGTTCCGGATCTACAACGTCAATCCGGCGGGCTATCCGGATCCGTTCTCCCCGACCGCCGACAAGGACAAACCCGGCCTCGTCAACTACGCCAGGGATGCCGGAATCAAAGCCAGCGGTTTCCACAAGAACGGCGGGGACACCACGCCGAACCTCGTGGATGGAAAGGCCGGCACCACCTGGGTCACCCAGACCGATGGCGTGAAATCCGCCGAGTTCACACTCGCCGCGGAGCAGACCATCGGCTGCATCCAGTTCATCAACGGCTGGAAGGACAAGGGCAACTGGAAGGCGCTGATGGACAACTACCGCGTCGAATACTTCGACGGTCGCAAGTGGATCGAAATGGCGAAATTCGACATCCTCGACGGCCAATACAACTTCGCCCGCGACTTCCATACCTACGGGCTCGAGTGGAACGAGCACGAGCTCGTCTTCCATTTCAACGGCAAGCCCATCCGCCGCGAGAAGAACGCTTTCTGTCACAGTGAATCCCCAGTCTGGCTCAGCCTCGCCATCATCGGCTGGGCCGGGAAAATCTCCGACGCCATCGACGGCACCTTCATGGAGGTTGACTACGTTAGAATCTACCAACCCAGATAGGACAAGCCCGTGAGATTTCCCCGCCTCCTCGCCGCCGCCGCATGCGTCCAGTGCCTGCATGCCGCGCCATTGCTCATCGACTCCGCCGCGCAGACACCCCACAACGCCTGGGGCTTCAACGCGGAAATCGGCGGCTCGGTCTGTGGCATCCAGACCTTCGATGCCTCCGAGCCCGGCCTCCTTCCCGCCGCCAGTCCCGAGCGCCGCTGGGCGGACGACGCGCTCACCGCCGTCCGCGCCAAGGTCGCCGCAGCCCACGCCCGCGGGCTCCAGTCCTTCGCCGGCACCGACCTTTTCGTCCTGCCCAAGGCGCTCGTCGCGAAATACCGGGATGAGATCTGCGACGCGAAGGGCCGCCTCGACATCCACCGCCCGAAGATGCGGGAAATCTTCCGCTTCTCCCTCCGCGAGACCCTCGACAAGGTGCCCGATCTCGACGGTATCATCATCCGCACCGGCGAGGTCTATCTGCACAAGTATCCGCACCACGCCGCCAGCGGCGGGGTTTCCGAGGACAAGCGCCAGGGCGGCTCCGCCATCCTGCGCGGACCGGAGAGCCACATCGAGATCCTGAATATCCTCCGCGACGAAGTCTGCGTGAAGCGCGGCAAGAAAGTGATCTACCGCACCTGGAGCTTCGGACCGCACGATTTCCACGAGAGCCCCGCCTACTATCTGAAAGTCACCGACGCCATCGAGCCGCATCCCGACCTGTCATTCTCCATCAAGCACCAGAAGGGGGATTTCCATCAGCTCACCGTTTTCAACCCCACCCTCATGATCGGCAGGCACCGCCAGATCATCGAGGTCCAGTCGCAGCGCGAAGCCTACGGCAAGGGCGCGCACCCCTACTACATCGGCAGCGGCGTCATCGACGGCTGGGAGGAATACGCGTGGATGATGAAGCCCGGCGCGGCGAAGGGCCTGCGCGACGTCGTCTCCCATCCGCTCTACGCCGGCATCTGGACCTGGTCGCGCGGCGGCGGCTGGGAAGGCCCCTACATCAAAAACGGCCTCTGGTGCGAGCTCAACACCTACGTCGTCTGCCAGTTCGCCGCGCATCCGGAGCTCACCGAACAGCAGATCTTCCAGAACTTCGCCCGCGACGAATTAAAACTATCCGCCGCCGATACGGAAAAATTCCACGAACTCTGCCTGCTCTCCGCCAAGGCCGTGCTGCGCGGCCAGCTCACCACCCTCGGCGCGGCAATCGACGTCTGGTGGGCGCGCGACCATTTCTTCGAAGAACCCGGTCTCAAGGATTTCGTAAAACGCGGCCTCGTGGAAAAAGCCCTCGCCGAGAAAGCGGAAGCGGTCGCCATCTGGCGGGAAATCGAGCGACTCGCCGGAGAAATCCAGTTCGCCGATCCGGAGACCGCCGGGTTCGTCAAAACCTCCGCCACCTACGGCCGCATCAAATACTCCATCGTCGAGCAGGCCTGGACCATCTTCTTCACCGGCAAGGCGGGCGACCAATCCGGAACTTACGACCGGGAAAAACTCGACGCCGCCATCGCCCGCTACGACGCGCTCTGGAACGAGTGGCGCGATCTGGAAAAAAGCCAGCCCTCCTGCGCCAGCATCTATCAGGACGTCGGTTTCGAAGGCCGCCCCGGCATGGGTGCCGGGGTGAACCGCTATCGGAAAATCCTTTTGCGGGACCAGCCCGCGCGCGAAGCCACACCCGCCCGAAACCCATGATTTCAGATAGCCAGCACGGTTTCGTTCCGTATGCTGGACCCGTCCGACCGACCGCCGGCAGGATGATCCCAAACCCCAAACAAAAAAATTCCATGCAACCTACCCAACCATCCACCGTGACTCCGCGGCGCACCTTCATGAAGGGCGCGCTCACCGCCGGCACCGCCGCATTTCTCGCTCCACGCCTCGCCTTCGGTGCCAAGCCCGCCGCCGGGGAAAAAGTCAACCTCGCCTGCGTCGGCATCGGCAACCGCGGCGCGGAAATCATCAAGGAGCTCCACAAAACCGGATTGGCCAATATCGTCGCCCTTTGCGACACCGACATGGGCGCGCCCCACACCGAGGCCATCCTCAAGATGTTCCCCGACGTGCCGCGCTTCCAGGACTTCCGCCAGATGTTCGACAAGATGGGCAAGGACATCCAGGCCGTCAGCGTCGGCACCCCGGACTTCTCCCACTTCCCCATCGCCATGCTCGCCATGTCGCTCGGCAAACACGTCTATTGCGAGAAGCCCATGGGCCAGAGCTACCGGCAGATCCAGCTCATGATGGACGCTGAGGCCAAATACAAGGTCGCCGCGCAAATGGGCAACCAAGGCCACTCGGAGGCCAACTATTTCCAATTCAAGGCCTGGACCGACGCCGGCATCATCAAGAACGTCACCAAAATCACCGCCTACATGAACAGCAAGCGGCGCTGGCACGGCATGTCCGTTTCCGGCTTCCTCCCGGAAGAACCCGTGCCCTCCAGCCTCGACTGGGATTGCTGGCTCGCCACCGCCCAGGACCACAAGTACAACAAGGGCTACATCAACGGCGAGTGGCGCTCCTGGTATGACTTCGGAAACGGCGCCCTCGGCGACTGGGGCGCCCACATCTTCGACACCGCCCACCAGTTCCTCGACCTCGGCCTGCCCACCGAAGTGGAGCCCGTCATGCTGGAAGGCTACAGCCCGTTCATTTTCCCGCAGGCCTCCACGCTCGCCTTCCGCTTCCCGAAACGCGGCGACATGCCGCCCGTCGAGCTCACCTGGTACGACGGCCAGACCAACCTGCCACCGCTGCCCAAGGACCTCGGCGACTCCGTGGTGGACGCCAACATCCCGCCGCCATCCACCGGCAAGGCCGAAAACAAATCCCGCCCACCCGGCAAGGTCATCTACGGCGAGGACCTCACCTTCAAGGGTGGCTCCCACGCCACCACTCTGCAGATCCTCGGCTCGAAGGCGCAGGACATGAAGTCCAGGCTGCCGGACGTGCCCAAGAGCCCCTCCAACCACTTCAAGAACTTCCTGCTCGCCTGCCAGGGCCAGGAAACCTGCCGCTCGCCGTTCTCCGTGGCCGGCCCGCTCTGCCAGGCCATGGCCATCGGCATCCTCGCCCAGCGCGTGAACGCCAAGCTGACCTTCGACCCCGCCACCAAGCAGATCACCAACCACAAGATCGCTAACGAAATGCTGGCAGGCGCTCCTCCCCGCAAGGACTGGGAGCAATTCTACCAACTGTGAATCCACGCAGCAAGGAGCGGCGGAACGCGTCCGCCGACGCCCATGGTAAAGTCAATGTAGGATGCGTCCGCGCATCCCGTTGGCAGCTCATGGGTATGGGCGAACGTGTTTCGCCCCTCCTTGCCGCTCCGCCCACCGGCCCATGAAGATCATCGCCTTCCTGCTCCTGCTGGCCAGCCCGCTGCCGGCCGCGCCGAAAACCTATCGGATCATGCCGGTCGGCGACTCGATCACCGAGGGCGGCGGCACCTTTTCCAACTGGCGCTACCCGCTCTGGGAGAAACTTTACACCGCCGGCTACCTCGTCGAATACACCGGCACCCGCAAGAGCCCCTCCCGCATCGGCGAGCTCCCGCATGAAGGCTACGGCGGGAAAAACTCCGGTTTCCTCGCCGCCACCGTCCCCGCGAATTTCGAAAAATCCCCTGCCGACATCGTCCTGCTCCACGCCGGGCACAACCACTTCGCCGAAGAAAAACCCGTCCCTCAAATCCTCAAGGACACCGAGACCCTCATCGAGGCCTTCCGCCGCACCAACCCCAAGGTCGTCGTCCTGCTCGCCCAGCCCATCACCAGCAGCAAGCTGCCCAAGTATTCCTACCTCCCGGAACTCCACACCGCGCTCGCCGGCCTGGCGAAAAAACTCACCCGCCCCGCCTCCCCCGTCATCATCGTGCCGCAGGGCGAGGGATTCGACCCCGCCCGGGACACCATCGCCGACGGCGTCCACCCGAACGCCAGCGGCGCGGCCAAGATGGCGGACCGCTGGTTCCAGGCACTTGTCCAGGTCATGGACAAGCCGACGGTTTCCTATCAGCCGGAAATCATCCCCTACAAAAAAACCGCCGCGGGCAATCTCACCCTCCACGTCTTCAAGCCGGAAAAGCCTGCCGCCACTCCCCGCCCGGCCATCGTCTTCTTCTTCGGCGGCGGCTGGGCGCGCGGCACGCCGCTCCAGTTCTATCCGGAGTGCGCCCACTTCGCCGCACGCGGCATCGTCGCCATCAGCGCCGACTACCGCACCTCCTTCACCCACGGCACCACCGCCATCGAGGCCGACAGTGATGGCAAGTCCGCCATCCGCTGGGTCCGCCAACACGCCCGGGAACTCGGCGTGGATCCGCGAAAAATCATCGCCGCAGGTGCCTCCGCCGGCGGACAGATCGCCGCGGCCGCCGGCACCGTGCCAAGCCTCGACGAGCCCACCGAAGACCCCGCCGTTTCCTCCCGCCCGGACGCGCTCGTGCTTTGGTATCCCGTCATCGACAACGGTCCCCAAGGCTACGGAGACGCCGCCATCAAGGCGCGCTATCAGGAGATTTCCCCGCTCCACCACGTCACCGCCCGCACCCCGCCCACGCTGCTTTTCCTCGGCACCAAGGACCCGCTCGTCCCCGTCGCCACCGCCCGCGACTTCCAGGCCCGCATGAAAACCGCCGGCGTCCGCTGCGAGCTCCAACTCATCGAAGGAGCCGGCCACCCCGTTTACGAATACCGCAAAGGTCCCTCCCCCCACCGCGACCAAA
>JBIHZT010000606.1:0-2810 GCA_044240265.1 Luteolibacter sp.
GAGCCGCAGGCCGCGCGACGTGCCAAGGCGCCGCAAGCGGCGGTCCGCCCACATCCACCAGGCGAGGGAAAGCAGCGGGATTCCCAGGATGATGATGGCGATGACGGGCATTGCCCTCAATGGAGCACGGGCGGACGCGTGGTCAAGCCCGCTGTCGCAGCGCTTCGAGCCGCTGGAACAACGGCGGGTGGGAGTAGTCCAGCCACACCCGCAGCGGGGCGGGGGAGGGATGTGACAAGTGGTCGGCGGTCATTTTTTTCAACGCCTCGCTGAGAGCCGCGCCGTCGCCGGTGACCTTGGCGGCGTAGGCGTCCGCCTCGAACTCGTGGCGGCGCGACCAGGCGTTCGCCAGCACGCCGAGGATCTTGCCGACAGGCTCCAGCAGGATGCTGAAAAGCACCAATCCGACGTGCGGGGAAATTTCCTTCACCCCGAAGGCATCGAATAACAGCTGGGCGAATTTTCCATCAGGATCGGTCGCCAGTCCCAGCAGGAAGAAGATCACCGCCGTTTGCAGGATGCCGACGGCGAGGCGCTGCTTGATGTGGCCGCAGCGGAAATGGCCGATTTCATGGGCGAGCACGCCTAGCAGTTCCGGCTGGGTGCTTTTATCCACCAGCGTGTCGAACAGCGCGATTTTCTTGCGCTTGCCGAGGCCGGTGAAGAATGCGTTCGCCTTGGTGGAGCGCTTCGAGCCGTCCATGACGAAGACGCCGGTGAGGGGGAATCCGCACTTCATGCCGAGCGCTTCGATTTGCTGTTTGAGCTCGCCGTCCGGCATCGGCGTGAATTTGTTGAACAGCGGCATGATCAGCGTGGGGGCCAGGTAGGTGAGGATCAGTTGGAATGCGGTCACCACCACCCAGGCCCACAACCAGGCGTTGGCCACGTTGCCGAAAATCCATAAAACCGCCGCGGCGAGCGGCAGGCCGATGACAGCCGCCAGAAGCAGTCCTTTGAGCCGGTCCGTGATGAAAGTGGCCGGCGTGGAGCGGTTGAAGCCGAATTTCTGCTCAATCACGAAGGTGTCGTAGATGGAAAACGGCAGCGAAATCAGACTCTGGCCGAGAAATAACAGCGACAGGAAAATCAACCCCGCCAGCACCGGCGAGTCCGTGAAGGATCGGGCGAGTCCGTCCAGCCAGCCGAAGCCGCCGAAGCCCCAGAACGTCAGCAACACCACCAGCGACACCGTGGACTGGAGGATGCCGAAGCGGGCGTTCACTCCCAGATAGCTGCGGGCTTTTTCGAGTTTCTCCGCGTCCATCAGGTCTCGCAACGGCTCGGGAACCTTCGCGGGGAAGGCTTTCAGGTTCAGCAGAGTCGCGGCGAATTCCAGCTTCCAAAGCGCGAAAACGCCCACCAGGATGATCACCGACATAAAGTTCCAATCGCTCATTGCGGTCATCATGCACGGCGCGGGACTCCCGGCAAGGGTGGTGCTGGCTGCTGCTTTTTTGATTTCCGCAGGGGGCTGCATGAGCCTCACTGTAATCATCTCCAGCTTCGGGAAATCGCCGGCGGATTGGGGGGGCGCCGGGTGGGATTGAGCGTTGCCTTGAGCGGATATCGGGCTACGCTTTGCAAATCCACATGGTGATTATTCCGTTCTTTCGCCGAGTTTCGCTGGTCTCGTGTCTTGCGACGCTGCCGGTTTGCGCCCAAGTGCTGCCCGCGCCGGTCAGCGCCTCCAATGGTCCCGCAGCGGAAGCCCCCGCCGCCAGAAATGCCGCCGACGGGGCGATTTTCACCCGCAAGGACGCCCGTGCCATCACGCTGAAAATCCCTGCGCCGCGCGGCCAGATCGTGGATCGTGAAGGCGCGCCGCTCGCCCAGAACCGCGTGGCCTATCAGGTCGCTCTCCAGTTCCGGCAGTTTGAAAACGCGGACCGGGACTTCGTCATCAACTGGGCGCGTCCCCGGCTCGATTCACTGCAGTTGCTGGTGAAAAACTTCGTGCCGAAGACCGATGAGGAGATTTACGACCACTACCGGCACCGGCGCTGGCTGCCGCTGCTGGTGACCGGCCAGATCGGCGAGAAGGAAGCACGGGAAATCGAAACCAAACTCACCTCCGGCCTCATCCTGCAGCCGATCTACCGGCGCTTCTATCCGGAAGGCGAGCTCGCCGCACACATCCTCGGCTACTCCGGCAGCGTCGGCAAGCTGCCGACCGGCCCTATCAATTTCAACGAACCTCTCTGGGAGGAATCCGAAGGCCGGGCGGGACTGGAAAAAATCTTCAACACCCAGCTCTCCGGTGAGCCTGGCATGAAGCGGCTGCTTTTCGACGAGTCCGGAAACAAGCTGCTCGAAGAACAAGTCAAGCGCCCGCGCCCCGGTGGCACGCTCGTCACCACCATCGATCTCGACTGGCAGAAACTCGCCGAGGAAACCCTGCGCAAAGGCTGCCGCCGCGGGGCCTTCGTCGTCATCGACGTGGTCACCGGCGAGGTGCTGGTGATGGCTTCGCGGCCGTCGTTCGACTTGAACAACTTCATTCCCGGCATCAATGAAACGGACTTCAAGGCGCTGGAGGCGGATGTCTCGCAGCCGCTTTTCGGCCGCGCTTTCCAGTCCGCTTATCCGCCGGCATCGTCCTTCAAGCCGGTCGTCGCGCTGGCTGCTCTCAATAACGGCAAAGTCACCGCCACCTCCGAAATTTACTGCCCCGCCGCGATCACCATCGGCAGGACCGTATTCAACAACTGGAGCAAGACCCCGGAAGGCTCGATCAATGTGAAGCGCGCGCTCGCCCGCTCCTGCAACACCTGGTTTTACCAAGTCGGCATCGATGTCGGCCCGTCCGC
>JBIHZT010000084.1:0-9890 GCA_044240265.1 Luteolibacter sp.
CACGACGCTCGTGGCCGTGCCGGTGCCGCTGAAGTTGAGTTGGTTCGCGTCGGTGGTGCCCGCGAGGTTGTTGGTGGCGGTGATGGTGCCGGTGGCGAGGGTTTGTCCGTTGAAGAACCGGATGTCCGCGCCGAGTCCGCCGACGGGGGCGGTGGAGCCTTGCCAGTTCGTGCCGGCACTCCAGTTTCCGGAGACGGTGCTGGTCCAGTTCGTGATCACGGGCGGGGCGGAAAATGTGATCGTGCCGGTGTTGCTGGTGGCTCCATCGGCATCGGTGGCGGTGAAAGCAAAGGATTGCAGACCGGTGAAACCGGGCGTGGGCGTGAAGCGTGGCGTGATGCCATCGGGCAGCAGTGAAACCGTGCCGCCGACTGGAGTGCTCACCGCATAAGTCATCCGGGTGGATGGCGTCCAGTCGTCGGTGACGTAAGCAGATAGAGCGACATCTACCGGGGCGGCACCCGTCGTGTTGGCGCTGCCGTTAGAGGCGATGGGCGCTTCGTTTTCCGCGACAAGGTTCCACGACGCGAGCGGGGTGACGGCGGGCGTGGTGACGGGCGGATTTTCTCCCGGAGCCAGCGGCACGAACCAGACCGCGAGCGTGGTATTCGTTACGCCGGTTAGATGGATGGAGAGGTTGCTGTAGGTGTTGTTCGTGTAAGCCTCCGCCGGGTTCGGCGATGTGGGCAGAGGTCTAGCCGCCCGCACCGTCCATACACCGCCGCCACTGACGATCTTCCCCCACAGGCGCTCGGAGCCGTTTTGCAGAGTCACGCTGCTGCCATCGCCGCTGATGGTGGCCGTGATGCTGGTGTTCGGGAAATGTGCGAACCACCAGCATGTCGTCGCCGTGGGATGCGCGATCTCGTCCTGAACGAGCACTTGTTTCCGCTGGCCGAGGAGCTGGATGCCGCGCTGCACTTTCGTCACGCCGGTGATGTTGTTCGTCAGATCCCAGATGGCGAAACTGCGCTGACCATTCTGCGCGCTCTGATAGTGAATCATCGGCGCGGAAGGCGCGTTCCAGATGCGATCCGGCTGCGACGTGGGATTGACGATGAGGCAATTGTGACCCTCCGCGCGGTTGCGATAGTAGTCCCAGCGATCCGCGCCTGACACGGGCGTGGTGCCGTTGTGGTTTGGCACATCGTAGCTCTCGCTCTTCAAGTCCACGAACCAGTTCACGCCGCGTGCGCTCATCTGAAAGGTGCCGCTCTGCAACATGCCATGGCTCATGTAAGTGCCCCCCATGCCGCCAACCCAAGTGGCTTTGGTGTCGGTCCAATTTTGCCGCATCGTGGCGACATGCTGCATCCCCGCCTTCTCCACGCAGTCCGCCGGACCGTGAAAACAAGTGTCGGGATTGAGTCCGGCTTGCGCCGGAGAGATCGTCGTTTCCGGCAGCAACAAGGCATTCCAAGTGCTGTTGCCCGACTGGCGGCTGTAGTCGAAAACTTCCAGTGCATTGAAACGCCTGCCCCACCAGCTCGCCCAACCCATCCCCGCATTGCTGCCCGTGCCAACGTCCGAGAAAGTGAAGCGCTGCCGTGTGTTGCTGGCGATGGTCAAAGGCTCGCGCCGCGCGGTGAAGAAGCCTGGATTCCGCCCGATGCCGAAGGATGAACCCAGAGCCGTCTCGATGGAGTGCATCGCATCGGAGAGACCCAGTTTTGCGAGGATCCCGTAGTCCGTGCCTTCCAGCCACGCACCCGCGTTGGGTTCCCATTGATCAATTTTTTGCAAAAGCTGATTCACCCCTTGCGTGAGGTCAGGCTCTGCGGCGCCTTCATTGCCCGTGCCCACCGCCAGCGCCGCCTGGATGAAGCCGCTGTCATTGAGGATGCCGATGTTGTTGCCGTAGTTGTTGGACTGCGAGTTGAGGCCGCTGTTGACCAGGAAGTTCAGCAGCGTGGCGCGGCGTGTGCTGTCCCAATACGGATAGAGCCAGTCGTAGGCAAAGGCGATCTGCCGCAGCGTGAAGCCCTTCCACTTCACCGTGAAGTCGCCGGTCGCCATGGTCTCCTGAATGTTAGTCCATACTTTTTCGGCATAAACCGGGTCGTTCGTGAGCCACCACGCCAGCGCCAGACGCGGGATTTCATTGCCATAGTGACGCGTGTTGTTCGCCACATCGCTGTTCGCCGCGCTGACTATGGCTTGCGCCCGAGTCTTCGCATTGCTCGCCGTGGGGCTGAGATAGACCTGTTTCAGCCAAAGGAAACGCTCCCGCGTGCAACCCAAACGCGGCTGCTCGGTGGCGAGCGTGTTGAAGTAGTTCGACGTGCTTGGCGTGGCGAGATCCGTGCCCGGCATCATCAAGGCCGTGCCCGGAATGATGCTGAACGCCGCATCCCCCGGCTGCTTCCAAGCCACCGACCAATGATCCGCGCCGGTGTCTTCTTTGTGCAGGAGTTCGACATAATACCGCTGTCCCGCGACCAAGGTGCGCGGTGCCGATTGCTGCGAGGGATTCGCCGCAAAGTCACGAAACGCCGTGGCGGTCGTCGTGCTGGCAATGAGCGACTTGTTAGCCGCCGTGGCATCGGTGCTCAGATAAAGTTGCACCACTTCATCCCCGCTCACCGCAAAGGTGTAGCTTCCCGAAACCGGTGCGCGAAGGTAACCCGTGACCCGCGTGCCTAACGAATCCTCCCAGCTCTGCGCCAGGCACTCGAACGAGGTGAGAAACTCACGCGATGCCGGTTTGTTCGGGTAGTTCGCGCTTGAAGTCATCGTGCTGATGCTGGCACCCGCCAGCCCATGCCACACCTCGCGCATCACCGAGCCGCCGTTCGGAATTTCGGTGGTCGGATACAGGCGATTGGTCGGCACCACCTGCTTCGTTTGCGAAGCCGAGGCCCACTCCAGCTTCACCGACGCATTCCCGGTCTGCTGGATGAACTCCAACCGCACATTCACCCGGTGCCCCGCCTTCATCCGCCGCTGCCCGCGCAACTCACCCGTGCCTTGAGCAAAGGTGCGCTGCACGATGAGCTCATCATCAATCCAAAGCCGCGCGCCATCGTCCGCGGTGACAGTGAAGGTATAGAGTTCGCTGAACTGCGCCTCGATCTGGCCGGACCAGGCGATGGAGTAGGTGGTGGCCGCAGTGAGCGCGCTGCCGGAGGGGATGGATGCGCCGAAGTTGAAATTGATCGAAGCGTCCGTCCGCGTGGTCTTGAGGGTGGTGAAGGTCTCCGTGTCGTAATATTTCCCGGTCAGGCCGGTGCCGGACTGGGCCGTGGCGATGGCTGCGGAAAAAAGCCACTGGCAGGCGATGGCGAAGAGGGCCAACGGGCGGGTTGTCATGATCGGGTTTTTGAAATGAACGGACGGCGGATGAGGTTTTCAGGCAATTATGAATCGCCCACCTCCGGATCGCGGCCCGGATGTGGGGAAAAAGACGGTGAGTTGGGGAAATCCGGGTGTGACGAGGGCTTTGACGATGAACCGGAACCGTAACGATCTGCCCGGTACAAACGTCGCGGATATCCAGAATTCCGGCTATCGCTCGAACGAGGGATATTTCGGAAAGATCAGCTCACTCGCAGGTAGCCGAGCTGGAATCCCGCAGCCACGGCCTCGGTGCGGTCGGCGGCGTGGAGCTTGGCGAAAATGTTCTTCAGGTGGGTCTTGATCGTGTGCTCGCTGAGACCGAGTATACGGCCGATCTCCGAGCTGGTCAGGCCGCGGCGGAGTTCGTCCAGGACATCGATCTCACGTTCCGTCAAGGGCTCCAGCGGAGTGGCGGCTGCGCGGTCGTAGGGGTGGCAAACATCGCTTCTGTGGGCATCGAGAATCGCCTGGATGATGGACTCGCGGGGCTGGGTTTTCACGAGGAATCCGCAGGCGCCGGCCTTGCGGGCGCGGTGAAGATCCGCCTCCAGCGCGTCGGACGCGAACATGATGATCTTACACTTCGGGTCAATCTGGCGGAGCGCCACGGCGACATCGATGCCATCCGGACCACTGCCGAGGCGGATGTCCACAAGCGTGATGTCGGGCTTGCATGTTTTGAAACCGATGGCGGCCGCCTCCGCAGCCCCCGCCTCGCCGACCACATCGAAACCGACGGCTTCCAGCATCATGCGCAGGCCGTCCCGCGTGACCGCGTGGTCTTCGATGATCATCAGGGAAACGGCGGGAGTGGCCGGGCGGGAATCGGAAGCAGTCATGATGGGGTTTTGCCGGTTTCGGGAAGGATCGATGAAATCACCAGTGGATTGGCCTCCACCCGGACAATACATTCGCGGCTGAGGCTCATGGTCAGGCGGGTTCCGGTGGCCGGCTCGCTGACAACGTCCAGCACCCCGCCCAGTCTTTCAATCCGTTGTCTCATGCCGGAGAGCCCGAAGTGCGCGCCCGGGGCATCCGAGGCGGAGGAAACATCAAATCCACAGCCGTCGTCTTCGACCGCAATTTCCACTCCCCGCTCGGAGAATTCGCAATGGATCTCGATCCGCTCCGCTTTGCCATGGCGCGAGGCGTTTTCCACCGCTTCCTGGCAGGCCAGCAACAAGCCTCTCGAAATGCTTGCGGGAAGCGGGAAGGGCTCGCCGGCGATTTCCGTGTTCACTTCGGCGTGGCTCCACTGGCGCTGGATTCTGGCGAGTCGCCGGAGTTCGTTGTCCAAGTCACCCGTCTGCCGGCCCAGCTCATAAAGGCACCAGATGCACTGACGGAACTCCTCGCGGATGCGCGACAGCAGCGTGCGGGATCTTTCCAAGGCCTCGCCGACACCCTCCATCCGCGAGTCGTTCAGCTTGGAATCCGCGGCGTCCAGATAGAACGAAAGCCCGGACAACATCGGCTGCAGGCCATCGTGCATCTCGCCTGCGAGGCGCGAGCGCTCCTCCATCATCGCGCCATGTGCGGCGGTGACCTGGCGATGGGCCAGCGCCTCGGTCGCGAGCTGGTTTGACTGGGCGCGCACCCGCCGCATCAAGAACACCGCCGCGCCGGCCAGCAGGGCGGCCAAGCCCGCGGACAAGCCCAGAGCGATGAGCAGACGGCGGGTATTCCACCACGGCGGCACCCGGTGGATCACGATGTCATCCGGGCCGCGCAGCAGAATCCGCATGCTGGAAACCGTGTTTCTATCAGGAAAATACGGGCCCAGCTCGTAAGCCATCTCGGCCACACCGGTGAGAGAAACCTCCGAGCCGGGGATCAGCATGGGCGCGGCCGGCAGCGGCTTCAACAGCATCGCGTGAAACGACCGACCCGAATCCGACAACAACATCTCGATACCCTCCGGCGATTCATGGCACTCCAGCACCACCCCAAGGGTCCGCACCAGCATGCCATCGAATTCACCCAGATCGGCGGTGACGGGAATGGATAGATCCACAGGCTGGACCGGCTTGCCCGCTGATTTCCTGCGGGTGATGGAACCGGCCAGCTCGGAGGCTCCCTGATAGATCTCCACGAATCCGGCCGCCTCCACCACATCACCCGGAGTATGAACCTGTTCCTGAGTGCGGGTGGAAACCCGGGTGCCGCCTTTGGGTCCCTGCAAATATAGCACTCCGGGTTTGGACAAGGTCACCACGCCCTCAATGCGGCGGCGGTGCTGCGAATAGCCACCCGGCACGAAGGCCCGCAAGCGCCCGGCCTCCAACAACTGGACGCCGAATGGATCCCGCCCGCCCGGTCGATAGATCTGCACATCCTCGACACGGCTTGTCTCGATGCTGATGCCCACCAGTTCCTGACGGCTGTTGCAGCGGGTGAAAACCACGCCGCTGATCAGGACCCGCGCGTCCTCCATATCCTCCGGCCTCATGCCCGGCATGGCAGGCACTACCGCCCGCGCCTTGCCGCTGGCACCGGCCAGCACCATCACCCAGCTGCCATCGCCATAGTCCGATGGCCGGCAGCCGGTGATCACCCCCTTGAGCGCCACCCGCTGGGCATCGAAATTACCCGTCAGAAGAAACCCCAATCCCAGCTCTTTTCCCTCAGGAACGGCGGCCCTGCCCACCACACGGATCTCCGCCGCCAGAATTGACGGAGCGTATCTGCCCGCGCGGGTCACGCCTACCACCTCCAGCTTATCGCCAACGGCCAGCGAGCGGATCGTCTCCGCTCCGGGGCCTTTCCTGCCGTCCGGCAATTCGCCGTCGCCAATCACGAAAATGCCCGCGCCATCCTGATCGATCATGAATCCACCCGAGAGCCGGCCCGGAGAGCACCACGTCACCACGCCGGTTACGGATACCGGAAGGGACGTCCCCGCAACTTCCCGCTGCATCTGGCGAATGTCCGCCAGATGGGTGATCGGCGCGGGTGCCGGAACAACCTCGGCACTTGCGAGATGACAAAGCCCCCCCGCGAGTAAAAAGATCCGCCGAATCAATCTCATTTCGGGCATGTTTCACTCGAAGAGCTCCCAGATCAAGCCCCGCGGCGATTGTCGGCATGATCCATACTGTGGTTGATCTCAGCCGCCAACACTCCAGCCTCGGGCCGATGTTCCCGTGCGAATCGATGGCGTGAAATTGCTTTCAATCCGATTCCCCGGGAGCCCTCTGTCCGAATCTGTCTCTTAAACTGCTGATTAGGAATGCTGGGGTGGGTTTCATGCTGGCGTCACCGGAAATGGAACCCACAACCTTGTGGTTACTGGGGAAAATCTGGGAAAATTGCGGCACAACAATGCCGCTGCTCCTTTCGACAGATCGAAAACTACCGGAAGAGGACTTCGGGACCATGGTTAGGCCGGATCGATCTCCAGGTCGAGGTGCCGCTGGTGGATTTCCGCGAGCTGTCATCCACGACGGGCGGCGGCGAGTCGTCCGCCACCATCCGCGCGCGCGTCTCTGCGGCGCGGGAAATCCAGCTCGAACGCTTCCGGAAATCCTCCAGTCGCACCAACTCCGCCATGTCGCCGCGGCAGGTGAAACAGTTTTGAGTTCTCGACACGGAGTCCTCCGGCTACCTCGAACACGCGATGGGGGAAATGAGCTTCAGCTCGCGGGCGCATAAACGCCAGTTCCTCAGCCGCATGCCAAGGCGATGCGGGGAGAATAGCGCTGGTTGTGAGCTTCAGGATTCATGGTGGGGTTGGTCGCTAGACCGAGCATCCAGATCATGGCCGCTGCTTTTGGCAACTCCGGCCCGGTGGTCGTCTGGCCATTTTCTTCATACTTGAGCAACTTGAGTTCTCTCTTTTGGCATACGCCGAGGGATGCGTAAGCGCTGCCACCGTTGAAATGCGCCATGCCCGCCTCTTGTCCGTCGGCCATGCCGGTGAGTTCGAGTTTGAAAGTCGCACGACTAAGCTCGGAGCGGAAGTGGCGCTGGTTGATGATGTTCCCGACCTTGAAGAAATTCACCGGTCCATCGGGACCGTTCAATCCGACCGGGCGGAACGCATGGAGTCGTAGAAATCCGGGACGTTCAGTCAGCGACCATTGATCGGCGCGGGGTTGATGATTTCATTGCCAGCAGGCGTTGAGAGCGCGCTTATTGAAATCATCACTGCGGACGGGAAACTTAACGGGAAACCCTTTGATTGGCTTGGGCAAGTGCCATGCGAAGTCGCCCTGCGCCCGTCAGCACCGCTGTTGTTGAACTGGGCCATCCAGAACCATTGGCCGTCCGGGGTATCGACCAGCCCGCCTTGGCCGGGGATTTTTTGATCCGCATCCGTGGGACTGACCGGCCCGAACTTGAAGAGATCGTAGGTGCCCATGCCATGGGCGCCATTTAAAAACTCGATGTGGAGCAGACGCATGATCAGTGGATCACCCGGCGCCTCAGGGGTGGCGGAGAATCTGGTTTCGAGAGTTCGGCGCGGAGTCCCAACCGTGCGTCTCCCCCTGCTTGATCTCGATCATCTTGTTCGTGGACTTGAGATTGTAGTAAAGCAACATGACTCCCGAAGGCGGACAGACGTAATCCCCGAGGGCGGTTAGGAGGGAAGTTTCGCACTGGATTCGTTTGCCCAACGTGGCGGTGTCGTAATAGGCCAGGCCGTCCGCATCATCCGGACGCCACCCGCGCAGGCGCCCCTGCTTGATCCCGCTCAAATCGCAGCACCAGGGCTTGAGCGCCTCACAGCGGGTCACGTCCGCATCGAGCGCCGCAGCCGCGATGGCCTGGAAGCCACCCTGGCTGGGGCCGGTGACGATCAATTCACGACCGTTCCACTCCGGACGGCTTTTGACATACTGGAGTGCCCGCATGACGCGCAGCAACATGCCGTTGAAGTAGGCGGTCTCCGGCTTGGCATTTTCCTCATTGTTCAGGCCGTATCCCTTGAGTTCGCCCTCCTCTAACGTCTTATAGTATGCGTCCTCGCGTCCGTTCTCCAGACCATGTGCGCCGACATCGAGCACGATCCGGCCTGGTGCCGTTTGAATGGCCGCGCCGCTCACGCCGTACCCATGGAAAATCACCTGCGCCGCCAGCGACTTTTCCTTGGCTCCGTCTGGAACTGCCAAGTAGGCCGTCATCGGACGCTTGCCCGCGCAGGCAACCTTGACGTCGTAAATCCTGAAGCCCGGCCGCGCCTCCGCGATTTCCTTCAGTTCGGCCGTCATCGGAACCTCGGCCAGGCGCGCCTTCTGCTGTTCCCAAAAGGCATCGAAGTCGGCCGGTTCCGGGGTGCCTGCCAACTTCTCGGGTTGCGACCCCGCTCCTCCTTCAAATTTCAGAGCTTCGCCGTTAGCTCCCTTCATTGCCGAGTCGTCGGGATTGAACACCTCGACTTCGATCTTCACAAAACCGGGCTGGCTTGCCGAAGTGGTGACCTCAACGGGCTGTGTCGCGGAACTCACCGCCTGGCCGGTGGCGATCGCGCCATCATCCCCGGTGCGCCGCCATTTGAGCGTCTTTCCGGCCAGCGGCTGTCCGTCCTCGAGCAGTTGAATCATCAATCGCATCGTTTCGCCGGGCTGATAGGCGACCGGCTCCTGGTCGGTCGTCCAGCTCATCGCGATCGTCCCCGCGCAGGCGGCCGAAGCCCCCTTAAAAAGAGAGGTCACTAACATTACAATCACACGAATTTTCATGCGTTTTTTCCTTTCGTCATGATGGTCAAAGTTGAGGGAATGAAATCAAATGCAGGCTGCGCAGTCCAAGGTTGGCAGAACTGAGTGAAGATTACAGGGCGGTGGTGGTGTGGGATTTGAGGACGCCGTTGATCTTGATTTTCACCTCGCGTGGTTTGGGCGAGGTGATGCGGTAGTTGGTCACCTTGCCGTCTTTCCACTCCAGATCGACGGTGAAATTTCCACGCGCCCGCAGGCCGGTGACCTTGCCGTCTTTCCAGGCGGCGGGCAGGGCGGGGAGCAGCGTGATGGCACCGTCGTGGCTTTGAATGAGCATCTCCGCGACCGCCGAACAGCCGCCGAGGTTGCCATCGATCTGGAACGGCGGGTGCAGGCAGAACAAGTTCGGAGCGCCGCGGCCGATCAGCATGGAAAGCAGCTTGGCGGCGCGGTCGCCATCATTGAGACGGGCCCAGAAATTCGCCTTCCAGGCCATCGACCAGCCGGTCGAGGCATCGCCGCGGCGGTCGAGCGACTTGCGTGCGCCTTCAAACAATTCCGGGGTGTTGGCGTTGATTTCGTCGCCGGGATAGACCCCCCAGATGTGCGAACTGTGGCGGTGGGTGATCTCGGTTTCGTCGTAATTTTCCTGCCACTCCATGATGCGGCCTTCGGCATTTAGCTTGGTCGGCGCAAGGCGGGCGCTGGTGGCCTCGATGGATTTTGCGAAATCGGCATCGGTTCCGAGGACGCGTGCGGCGGCGGCGGTGGCCTTGAAGAGGCCGCGCATGATCTGCATGTCGTAGGTGGAACCGGCGCAAAGTGAGGCGGTTTTGCGGGAGCCGTCGGGAGCGGTGTAGGCAAAGGCATTTTCCGGCGAGCTGGAGGGCACCG